>URNE01000029.1 GCA_900549045.1 uncultured bacterium
AATTCTATGGCATCTGCTTTGGATTCTTCCGGCGATGCTCGTTCTCTTCTTTGCCGCGTCACACAAAACCGCACGGACTCTGCAGGCGTTCCTCGGGAAAAACGCGGAAAACCCGGACTACGTTCTGATCTCGAAAGGCAGGCGCATTCTCCGCTTCGTCCTCCTCTGCCTCGCCGTCCTCTGTCTCGTCGCCGCCGCGGCAAGACCTTCCTGGGGCGTGCAGATACAGGAACTCAACGGACAGGGGCGCGACCTGCTCTTCGTCTTCGACGTCTCCCGGAGCATGCTCGCAAAGGATGTTCAGCCCTCGCGTCTCGCTCACGCAAAATGGCTGGTGAAGGAACTCGTCAAGCTCAACCCGGGCGACCGGTTCGGGCTCATCGCTTTTGCGGGGAAAGGCTTCCTGGAGTGTCCGCTGACAACCGACCGCACCAGTTTTGAACTCTCGCTCGATGAACTCTCGACCGATTCCATTCCGCTCGGGGGAACCAATATCCAGGAGGCGCTCGCCGCGGCGCTCCAGGCGTTCAAGGCGGCGGAGACCAGCCACCGCGCCGTCATCCTCGTCACCGACGGCGATGAACTCGAAGGCAACAGCGGAAAAGCCGTCGACGAAATTGTCGCGCGCAAGATTCCGCTGTTCATCGCCGGAATAGGCGATCCTTCCCAGCCCTCCATCATCCAGGTCCCCGACGGACGCGGCGGAGTCAAAACCCTGACCGATGCGAACGGAAATGTCGTGAACAGTCCGCTGAACGAAAAACAGCTCGGCGAACTCGCGAAACGCACGGGCGGAATCTACGTCCGTTCCACCGCCGGAGATTCCGGACTTGGCGCGCTCGAAAAACGCATCCGCGCACTCGCGCCGCATGAGTACGAGACCGTAAAAACCACAAAACCGATCGACCGCTTCGGCTATCCGCTTGCCGCGGCGTTCGTGCTGCTTCTGCTCCGTTTCATGGTCGGGGAGCGACCCGCGCACCGGAAACTCGCGGCGTGCATGCTGTTCGCGTTCTGCCTTGCCGTCTCCGGAGCCGAAGAAGCGGCGCCCGCAGCCGAGGAATCGTTCAACAAGGGCGTGGAAGCGCATGAGAAAAACGATCTGAAGACGGCGTCCGAATCCTATGAAACCGCTCTCCGGACCGGTGTCGGCCAGGCGGAAATCCGCGGACGCGCCACGCAGAATCTCGGTGTGATTGCGCATACCAAAGCGCGTTCAGAACTCGCCGCGTCGCTTCAAGCGGTTCAGGGACAGAATCTCGACGAAGCGCAGAAGCAAGTCGAAAACTCTCTCAAAACGCTGAATCGGGCGGAGGGTATGTATCTTGATTCTCTGCGCGAATCCGCGGAACGCAATCAGCTTGCAAAAAATCAGTCGATTCTTCTCGCCGACCGAAAACGTGCCGAAGAGCTCAAAAAGAAAATCGAAGAACTGAAAAAAATGCAGCAGCAGGCTCAGCAGCAGACGCAGCAGGCAAAAGATCAGCAGAAAAAAGAAAATCAGAAGCCGCAGGAACAGCAGAATCAGGATAAACAGAACCAGCAAGGCAAGCAGGATAAGCAGAACCAGCAAGGCAAGCAGGATAAGCAGAACCGGCAAGGCAAGCAGGATAAGCAGAACCAGCAAGGCAAGCAGGATCGGCAGAATCAGCAAAACCAGAACCGTCAGTCCGCTCAACAGATGACGGATCAGGCGAAGAAATCTGCGGAAGAATTGCAGAAGAAAGCGCAGGAGATGGGGCAGCAGAATCTTGCAAAGTCTGCCGAACAGGCGAAAAAAGAGCTTGAAAAGGCTCAGCAGGAACAGAAACAGGGCAAGGGAGAATCTGCTGAGGAACACCTGAAAAAGGCTCTCAATGCGCTCGGCGGCGAACAGTCCGGGAAGGATAAACAGGGCAAGCAGCCGCAGGGACAGCAGGGTAAAAAAGACGAGGCAGGCAAGGATCAGAAGCCCGAACCGCAATCCGGCAAGGACGGCGGAGACGGTCAGAAAGAAGATCGGAAAATCGAACAGCCGCAGCCTAGGTCCGCGGAAAAGAAGCCCGAAGAGGGAGATATCGACAAGAACCAGGCGGCTTCCGTCCTCGAAGAGATGGCGAAGGATGAAAAGGATCTGCGCGACGCCATCAAAGCGTTCCGGAAACAGCGCTACAAAAACACCGCGCCCGCAAAAGACTGGTAAAAAGGAGAAATCATCATGATACGGAAAAAAATACTCGCGGCCGCGCTCGCCCTTCTTGCGGGCGTTTCCGCATGGGCGGCGGAAATCACCGCTCAGATAACCTCCGGAACGGTCTACTCCGGGCTCCCGGCGGAATTTTCAATCACAAACGCGGGCAGCTCCATGCCCCGGGCGGAGCTGCCGCGCATCCCCGGTCTCCGCTGGATCGCTCAATCCAGCAGCCAGAGAATGCAGAACATCAACGGCCGCGCCTCCTATGTCGCGACAGCCGTCTACACCTTCGTTGCGGAGAAGCCGGGCGACTACACCATTCCCGCACTGAAAGTCCACGCCGGAAAAGAGACGCATACCACGAAGCCGGTTTCGTTCAAAGTCACGGAGCCGCGCATCACATCGTCGCGCCGGACGGCCGGCGGCAAAACCGAGGCGGAAGAGGTGACTTTGGACAAACTGCTCTTCTCCGAAATATCCGTTCCGGACGGAGCGCGCACCTTCTACATGGGCGAGGGAATCCCTGTCGAAGTGAAGATTTACCAGGCGCGGAACCTGCGCTGTCAGCTCTCGTGGCCCGAAATCGCGGCGGACGCGAAATCGCAGATTCTGTTTCACGATTTCCGCACGCTGAATCCCGACAATCCTAAATTCGAACCTCTGCAGCGGGGAACCACGGAGATCGACGGGCGCGCATTCAATGTGTTCCTGTTCAAAACCGCGATCCGGCCGATCTCGTTCGGGCATCTGACCCTGACGGCGGAGACCGTTGCCGGAATCGAAACTCAGAACCGCCGGAGAAGCGCGTCGCCGTTCGACGATTTCTTCGACGACCCGTTCTTCGGAGGCTCGCGCACGGTACGCCACACGCTCCGCGCCGCTCTGCCGCCGCTCGAAATCAAAGCCCTGCCGCCGCGCACCGGAAACGCGCAGTTCCTCGGACTCGTCGGCAAGTGGAACGTTGAAACATCGCTCTCCTCCGCAGAAGGAAAAGTCGGTGAAGCTCTGACCCTTTCCGTGAATCTGCGGGGAGACGGCGCGCTGGAAACGCTCAAAGCTCCCGCGCTCGAACTCCCCGGCTTCCGCGTCTATTCGCCGGAAATCGAAAAGAACCCCGCATCCGGAACCGCGCGCATCAAATACATTCTCATTCCGACCCGCGAGGGAACGGAGGAAATCCGCCTGAAATTCAGCACCTTCGATCCGTCGGACGGCAAGTATGTGGAAGCGGTTTCCGCACACGCGGTGAAGGTGACGCCCTCCGCCGCGGTCTTCAACGGCACCGGCGGACCGCGCGTCATAGACGCCGCCGAACCTGCCGCCGAACCCGTCGCGCCGCAGGAAAAACGCGCTCCGGCTGGAGTGCTCTATCTGAAACGCGCTCCGTTCACCGAAATTCCCGTCCCGCTGTGGCGCAATGCGCTGCTTCCGGGGGGAATTCTGCTTCTGCTTGCTCTCGCCTTCTGGATCGGCGTTGAACTCTGGAATCTGCGCCGCAAAGCGCGTGAAAACGATCCCGGCCTCCGCCGCCGCGGAGATGCCGCCGGACGCAGAAACAGTCTCATGAACCGTCTGAACGCCCTTCCGCCCGACCGGATACCGGAACTCGACGCGGAGATCGCTGCGTATGTCAACGATGCGCTCAACCTTCCGCCCGGCTCCAGCCTCGGCGAAAGCGCGGACATCGCGGAACAGGAGGACAGGGAGCTCGCCTCCCTCCTCCGCACTCTATCCGATTCCTCGTGGTCCGGAGGAAACGCCGCGCTCACCGCAGAGTTCAAAACGGATCTCCTGCGAAAGCTTTCCAGACTCGTCTGTGTGCTTCTGATGTTCGGGGCCTTCACCCTTTCCGCCGCTCCCGCACCGCAGAAAATCACAACGCCAGAAGCCGCAATGACCGCTTACGACGAGGGACATTTTGCAGAGGCGGAAGCATATTACAAATCGCTGATGCGTTCCACGGCTCCCTCGGCGGCGCTCTTCTACAACATCGGCAACTGTCTCTATCAGCAGGGCGGATATGCGCCCGCGCTGGCATATTACGAAAGCGCCCTGCGTCTTGCGCCGCGCGATTCGGACGTTCTGGAAAATCTGAATCTGACACGCCGCAAACTTGCACTCCCGGAGCGTCACACACTGGAGAGTCCGGCGGAGGTTCTGCCGTATCTTCGTGACTCGCTCCGCCCGGACGAATGGATGTTTCTGGTCATGGCGGGCGCGGCCTTGCTGTTCGTCGCGCTCGGACTGCGCCGTCTCGTGAAAGCTCCGGCGTGGGGAACTCTGCTCGCAATCGGCGCGCTGACCGCGGCGGTTTCGTTCGCTGCGGTAATCGCGCAGAATCTGACGTCGTACGACTCGGACACCGCCGTTCTCCTGACGCGCAACGCTCCGCTTCACGCCCTGCCGTCCGACAAGTCGCCGCGCCTGAACGACATCTCGCTTCAGCCGGGCGAAGAAGTGGACATCGCGGAAACTCGGCAGAATTGGGTCCGCATCCGCTCCGGCTCCGCCGAAGGCTGGATCCGGAAGGAGAACATCCGCCGTCTCTGGGATTTCTGAGAAGGGGTGCGCCATGTCAAACCTGCCCGCCTACATGCTGATCCGCCAGTATGTCATCGAAATGGTGTTTTCCCGGCGGAACCGTTCCGAACCGCTGCCGACGGAACGCGAGCTCTGCGCACGCTTCCAGGTCAGCCGCACCGTTGTGCGCATGGCGCTCGATGATCTGCGCCACGACGGGTTCCTCAAGGCGCGGGCGCGGCATGGTCTCTTCATCGCGCCGGACTGCGAAATTCCCAGCAGCAGCCGCTTCCCGAAACTTCTGCTGCTCGCCGGCGACGGACGCTACATCTTCCTTGACAATGCGCTCTTTGAAATTCACGCATGGCTGTTCGACGCCTTCAAGACTCTGCCGTTCCGCCTGAGTCCCGTCACACTCAACGCAGGATGTCCGCCCGATGAGGAGCTGCTCTTCCATTCCGCCTCCGGCATCCTCTGGCTCGATCCGATGGAATCCGTCATGCCGTCGATCCGGAAACTGCGTGAAAAACTCCCCGTCGTCATCCTCTTCGGCGACGACCCGGCGGATCCGGATTCCGTCTGCTTCGATTACGCCGCCGCCGGACGGCGGGCCGCACTCTGGTTCCAGTCGCGCGGACTCCAGCCGCATCTGATCGGCTCCAGCCGCGGACACCGCCGTCTCGGATTCCGCAAAGGCTGGTTTTCGCTCTTTCCCGACACGCCGGAACGCGAGGTCCCGCTCCCGCAATGTTCTCCCGAACACTTCGACGCCCTGTTCCGCAACAGTGCGCCGGAAGGAATTTTCACCTTCAGCTCGGAGCTTCCGATGCTCGCGGAGTCAATCCGCAAATCCGGCTGGAACGGTCCTGTTCTCACCGACAGCATCCCCGGTCCTTCCGACTATCCCGCCACGGCGAAGATCGATCTCTACACACGCGACCTTGTTGAACGCGCCGTCCGGAAAATAACCGCCGCCGTCTGCTGATTCCGCTTGCATTTTCCCGTTTCCGGTGTAATGTATCCTTGCTGGTGTTTTTTATAAACCAAAAATCAAGGAGCGGTCATGAAGGAGCTTTTTTACGATTCCACACTTCAGAAGTTCAACGGCGCCTGGGAGTTTCTCTCTCCCTCCGGCGAGAAAAGCGCGGTGGAACTGCCGCACGGGTGGAACACAATCGGCTGGAGCTATGAAGCCGATCAGAATCTCGCCCCCTCCGGGACAGGCGTTTACACGAAAAAGGCGGGTGATGAACTCAAGAGCGGCGACGTTTTGAAGTTCGAAGGAGTTTCCGCCCAGGCAAAAGTTTTTCTCGACGGAACGCTCCTTGCCGAGAACAAGGGGGCGCACCGGGCGTTCGAAGTAGTGCTCCCTGCCCTCACACCGGAAAGCGAACTGCGCATTGAAGTGACCGACAAGGAATCCATGGCTCCGCTCGCGGAAGGCCAGGACCCCGATTTTGCGCAGAGTCCGCGTTATGCGCTCTGGCCCGTCGCCAAAGGGTCAAGCCTGAAGGCGGGCGGAATCTGGCGTGACGTCTGGCGCGCGCGCCGTCCCTCCTCCTGGCTCGCAACTCCCGAAGTCCGTCCCTCCGGAACCGCGTTTTATGCAGATTTCGAGCTCAACGGGAATACGGAAAACTTTTCCATCCGCTGCACCCTTTCCGATGACAGCTCCTCCGTTTCCGCAACCGTTCCCGCCGCGCGGAAAACGCTCCGTCTGGAACCGGAAAACCCGGTCCTTTCATGGCCGCTTCACCCGCATCTCTATCAATGGAAGACCGAACTGCTGGACGCCGCCGGCGAAGTCGTCCAGACCATCCTCCAGCCCGTCATGCTCATGCGCCTCGAAGTTCGCGACAGCGGATTCCGTCTGAACGGAAAACCCTACTTCCTGCGCGGACAGAACGGTTTTGCCCACTGCAATGTCCACTACGACCGCGAATACATCGAACAGTACGTTTCCGCATACCGTGCGCAGGGCGTTGAGATCAGCCGGTTTCACACCGAGCCCCCTGCGCACGCCTGGCTCGACGAGTGTGACCGGCAGGGAATCATGGTGATTCTCGAAATGCCGATTCACGGCTCTTACGCCTGCTACTCCTTCGGCTCCAAAGAGTTTGAAAACAACGAGCTCCCGGAAATTCTCTCCATCGTCAAAGAGTACCGCCGCCATCCCTCCGTTGCGATCTGGAGCATGGGCAATGAACTCATCGTCGCCTGCGAACGCGACCGTGGGCTTATGAAACCCCTCTTCAAGATTCTCGACCGCTGGATCGGCGAGGTCCGCAAGCTCGACGAACGCCCCGTCATCTCCAATTCCAACGGCGACGGCGCAAACCTCACCCGCCAGAGCGTCGGCGACATCGACGACGTCCACCAGTACGGCGGCTGGTATACCGAAAACATCCGCGACCTCCGCCATTTCGGCGAATACACGCGCAAAAACGACATGCTCTTCCAGCCCTGCATTTCAACCGAAAGCATCGCCGGCTACACCAACGACAAAGGCGAATTCTTCTGCAAACATTCCGATGTCCGCCAGCAGAAAATCGTCGCCCTCCGGTTCGGAAAAATCTCCGATCTCGCGCGGCAGGCGCAGGACTACCAGTCCTTCCTCCTCAAGGAATACAGCGAAGCGATGTGGCGTCTCCGCACCCCCGAAAGCTCCTTCTCCGGCTACATCCCGTTCGGACAGTACACCTGGTTCCGCAAACCGTTCGGCAAGGGCAAAGACGCGCTTGTGCCGAAGATGATCTGGGACACCTACCGCCAGGTGCTCGGACCCGTCCATGTCCAGCTCGAATGCTTCAGCCGCCACGTTTTTGCAGGAAACACGCTCAAAGCGACCCTCCGGGTCTATCATGAAAATATTCATCTGCCGGAAACATGCGCGTTCAGCGTCCGGATCTCCTGCGAAGGGGCGGTCCTTGCGGAGCGGACATGCACCATCCGTTATCATGAAAGCTTCGCCGGAGAGCTCGAACTTCCGCTTCCCTTTGCCAACGGACCGCACACTCTTAAACAGGAAGTCTCCGCGGACGGTAAAACCGTTGCGGAAAACACGCTCGCCGTGCGAATCTATCCGGCAGTGACCTTTGCCGAATCCAAACGCCGCCGCATCGTTTATGACCCGGACAACCGCCTCGCCTCAATCTCCGGCGAACGCATCGACGATCCGGCAAAAATCGTGAACTACGCCCCGGCTGCGACCTGTCTGTTTGCCGGACCCTATGCGCTCGGCGCCGACGCCCGCCGCGCGGCTCCCGCGGTTGGCGAATGGCTGCGGCGCGGCGGACACGCCGTTGTGCTTGAACAGAATCCCGGAACACAGGGGGCGGACAGCATTTTCGACACGGGAATCGGCACTGTGAAGGCGTGCCAGCCGCAGTGGTCCCGCTGGGCGATGAATCTCGTCAAACACGCCGACCGAGCGGATCTCACTGCCGCGGGACATCCGTTCTTCGACGGAGTAACCGAATCCGACCTTTCGTGGTGGAATCCGGAGACGTTCACCGCACACAGCTATCTGGTCCGCGGCGGCGACGATTCCCGCGATGTGGTTCTTTCGCGCATCGGGAACGGACTCGAGGAGAACGAGCTCATGCCGATTGAATACGAATTCCGGGATTCGGGTTACAGCGTCATCGCACTGGAGCGTCCGTTCGGTGCGGGACGGATCATTGCCTCCTCGCTGCTTCTCGGTTCGCTCTGGCGAATCGAGCCCGTAGCCGCGCATCTTCTGAACAATCTGTTGAAGATGGAGTGAAAATTGCAGCGTTTTTTGCAATTTCCGCTTGACAAACATCCGGATGATGCTATATTACTTCATACTTTGAAAGAAGTATTCATTATTGCGGGGTAGAGCAGTGGTAGCTTGTCAGGCTCATAACCTGAAGGTCGTAGGTTCAATTCCTACCCCCGCTACCAAAAATCCTGAGACCTGCTTTTCGCAGGTCTTTTTTTGATTATCTGAAATCTTCTGCCGGACGGCTGTCGCGGACCTTTAGTCAAAGTAAACTTCCGACCGAATTGATGGTTCGGCGGGAAATTCCTCTGTCATCAGGCGGACTTCCCTGACGCACGATATACGGAGCGGCCGTTCAACCCGCCTTTTCATTTTCCCGTTCCGTTTAAACAGAAAAAATCCCGCAGCCGTTTTCTCAACCGGGATGCGGGATTTTCAAGGCAATCAACGCTTATCGGATTTCAAAATAAACCGTGTTGCCGTCTTTGGCGGTGTCCGCCGTGAAGGTGGCGACGTCGCCTTTCACGCTGACCGGAGCAAGGACTTTTCCGGTCGGAATGCCTTCCAGGCTGAGCGGATAGAGCTTCAGGGCGGCGGCGTTTGCGTTGCGGACGCGCACGGTAAATTTCGAATTGCGCAGAAGAGCCGGAATCCTTCCGAGACTCTCCAGCTGCGTCATGTCCTTGTCCGTGAATGCCATATCCGTGTTGAGCGCATTCGTCAGACGGACCAGCAGCAGACGCTTCGCCGAGCGGATCGGTGCCAGGCCGTCGACCGCGGCGAGCGTAAGGTTGCCTTCGACATTGTGAGACACAACCTCGAAATCCGACAGTTTCGCCGTCGCTCCGGCAAGTCCGCACATCCCCTGAAGACGCGGCGTGTTGACCGTCATGAAGGATTTTTCCATGTCCATGTAAAGCTCTTTCGTGGAGCTTTCAAAGATGTTTTCGCCGTTCGAACGGTTGTCCTGCGTCAGAACCCCTTTCTTCTTCAGTTCGGCAATCGTTTTGCTGATGTTCCGGGTCGCGCCGACAGCTTCGGTGAAGAAGCCTTCGATGCGCATCTTGCCGCCGCCGAGCGACGGAATCACGACTTCGTTTTTTGCGGCGGGCCGAATCTGCTTCGGAACGTCCACGCTTTCCTGCCAATATCCCGTCAGCAGGGAGAGGGCCGTCTGCTCCGGCGCGGGCGCGGCGAGCGGATCGGTTGCAAAAACGGAAGCCCGGTCCGCCGTGATGCGGATGAAGTTTTTCGCCGGCTGAACGTCTCCGCGGATATACATGAAGTAGGTCAGCAGCTGCGAAGCGTCGCCCAGCGGGTCGGTTGATTGCCGGAACGGCGACAGCGTCGACGAATGCCACGGCTCCTTGCGTGTGTTGGAGAAGAGGAATCGCTTTACCGGTTCCGACCAGACGGTGAGTCCGTCTATGCTGTTCAGCGCGGCGTATGCGCCGATCATGAACGAGCGTTCGTAGCGGTAGCGGTTCCAGAACGGCTGGTCGTATTCGGAACAGATGAAGGGTTTGTTGAAGTGACGCGATCCCGCAAGCGTGCGGAAGAACTGGTTGCCGGTATTGATCGCGCTCATCTGGCGGTTGTAGCCGCCGCGTCCCGAAATGTTGCCGAGCGGATGGTCATGATAGACGTGCATGCTCACAAAATCCATTTCGCGGCGAATGAAGTGATACGTCATGGATTTGACGAAGTTCATGGTTTCGCCGAGATAGCCTTTCGCACCGGTTTTCGCGAGCACGCTCTTTTCCCATTTCAGAAGCTCCACGCTCTTCTGATAGAGGAATTCGTTGACATCCTCGTTTTTGTTTTTCACGTCGAAGCACGGGATTTCATCGAACGATGCGAATTTCGTTTTCCACTTCGCATTGTATGCGTCAATCGTTTTGTAGCGGTTCTTCAGAAATTCGCGGTAGGGACCGATGACGACCTTCTGGTCGCGCGGGACGATGTTCTTGAAATTGAACGCGAATTCCTGCTCGTTGTCCGCTCCGTAGAGCAGAATGACGGGGTCCTCCTTCCAGAGGCGTCCGTTGTATTTGTTCTTGTGGTTCAGCAGTTTGACGACGCCCATTTCCCAGTTGTCGCGGAACTTTTTGTCGAAATAGATGCCGAAGGAGACGTTCGGTTCATTGTCGCCGAACGGGTACGGCGGATTGCCCCACGGGAGTTCCTTGTAGGTGAAGAATCCGCTCCGGCGCGGCATGAGAATCAGATCGACGTAGATTCCGTTTTTTGCGCAGAGATCAAAGAAGTAATCGAAGAGATCCAGCGCCTGTTCATTGAATTCGCCGACTCTGGTCATGCCTTTCATGACGGCGCTCACGTAGATCTGAAGCATGTTGTAGCCGTGCAGCTTCATATCCTCCACATACGTCTTGATTTTCTCTTTGGTATCCAGCGAGCGCGGATAGCCGAGATTGATTTGTCCTGAGGCGCAGAAGAAACGCATCGGCGCAGTCATGTCGTTTTTGCGGTAAAAGCGGTTGCCCCTGATGACGATCCGGGTCTCTTCCGTGACTGGCTGACAGTCAGCGTACGGGGTGACGTCGAGCACGGAACCGGGTTTGCGGTAATGGTAGTCCATCGTCCGGAGGGGCTGCTGCCATTCAGTGTTCGCCTTGATGATGAGCGGCTGTTTCTTTTCCACGGCGGCAAGATCGTATTTCGTTTCGGAAAGTGTCGCTCCGGCGATGATCCAGACCTTGTCTTCGTTATCGGAAATGAAGCGGACGGAAACAATCTTCTGATCCGTCTGCGGCAGGGCGTAGCGGGTGACATAGAGCACATATTCCGCGCTCCGTCCCTTGACGCGGAGGGCGTCGCTGCCGTTCGTCACGGGTTTGCCCTGATACCAGTCGCCGAGGTCGCGTCCGACAATTACGGGCAGTTCGGTTTTTGCGCCGGATTCGGTTGTGACGATGATCCGGCCGGCCGAGGAACCGTTTGCGCCCGGATAGCTGAGCGCGTGGAGCACATAGAGATAGTTCGCTTTCGTCGGCGCGACGGGGATTTCCTGTTCAAGAATTCCGTTCGGGTTGCGGGTGGCCGAGCGCATGACCATGACGGTTTTTTTATTCGGGTTGAGATTGTCGACGGGGATGCAGAACGGAGCCCCGCTGATGAAATTTTTGCGGAATTCCGGTTCGAAAGCGCGCCCGTCGAGCATCGGTCCCTGATCGGTCCATCCGCCTGTTCCGTCGCCGGCGACGGAGTCGCGGACCGCCCGGTTCGCATAGCTCGCCACCGGAACAGGTGCGCCGAGAACATCAAGATTCAGATTGCGGATTTCGAATTCTCCGGCGGTTTGTTCAAAGCCGATCAGGAGATGCAGACGCCCGGTGTTCGCCGGGATGTTCATCGCACATTTTTTCCGGGTCCACTGTCTGTCCGAAGGAGAGACGTTGAATCCGGCGTAAATGTCGCGTTCTCCTTTCGGGGTTTGGGCGCGGAACAGAATACGTCCGGTCGCCGGCAGTCCCGGATCTTTTTTGATCCAGCGGACTTCGGCGGAGAACTCGATTAGTTTTCCCGCATACTCCTTGACGGGCAGTGAGAAACGCGCGCCTTTCTGGAACAGAGATTTTCCGTTCGGAAGCGGAATCACAAAACTTCCTTTTTCCGCTTCGGCGGAGGTCGCTGTGCAGAAGAGCGTGTTTTTATCCCAGCGGAAATCCGCCGGAGTCCGGAAGTCCGCGGGAGTCAGTTCTTTGGCGGGAAGCAGCATCCACGCAAGGGCGGATGTCATGGAGAACAGAGTTTTTTTCATCAAAATTTCCTTTGCATGTTAAAGTGACGTGGTGTTACCAGGTGGCCTCTTCGCCTTAGAAAATCTTGTCGCCGTTTATTTGTTTATTTTGTTATATTTTCATGGAGTTTAAATGTTTATTGATAAATACTATT
>URNE01000030.1 GCA_900549045.1 uncultured bacterium
CTGGTATCAGCGCGTGTTTGAGGTTCCCGCTGATCTGAAGAACGGGGGGCAGATTTATCTGAACTTCGCGAACCTCAACGGTGACGCCGGACGTGTTTATCTGAATGGAAAACTGATTCATGAATTCCGTCAGGATTTCAAATCTTTCATGACCACGCCGAACTCGAAGCGTCTGGATGTGACGGAGGTTGTGAACCGGAACGGGCGGAATGTGGTGACGGTTTTCATCGACCGCCGGATCGTGAGCTTGTGGAAGGGGGAGCCGAGTATCGGCGACCATTCCGAACTCGCAATCGGCGACGTCTGGCTGGAAAACGCACCGTCGGCTGTTTCGCTGAAGAACGCCGTCGCATCTCCGTCGTTCCGCCGGAAAAATGTTCGTCTGCGTGCGAGAATTCAGAATCTTTCCGGAGAAAAAGGAAAAGTCCGCGTATGTTTTGACTTCGTCCGGAACGGAAAGACGGAAAAGTCCTTCACAAAGGAAATTGACCTTGACGGCCGCCCGGAACAGCTGGTCGTTTTCACGGAAAGCTGGAAGAATCCGGTTCTCTGGAATGCGGATACTCCGAATCTTTACCGGATGAGTGTCGCGCTGGAGCAAAACGGAAAGTCTCTTGATGCGCTTCCGGAACAGAATTTCGGTTTCCGCGAGGCTTGGATTGAGAAAGGCGCGTTCTACCTGAACGGCAACAAACTGCGGATGCGGATGTGGTCGAGTCCGGCTCTGCTGCGTGTATGTTTTTATTACGGAACCGCAAAAGGGGCGGAACAGTATGTGGCGCATATCCGCGAGATGAATTATGATGCGGTCCGTTACGATCTGTTCGGCAAGGAGTCGCAGATCGGAACCCCGGAATATCTGAACGAGTCGGATCGGCAGGGACTCTACAACATTTTTCCCATGCCGCCGTACGAAGATGAAGAGAAGGCGTTTTACAATGCTGAAATCGAGCGTTTTTTCGAGCATTACGGAAATCATCCGGCGATTCTGATCTGGTATACCGAATTCAACACGTGCGGCTATCCGTGGAATCAGGATCCCGCGAAGCTGACGGATACCGCCTATGCGCCGGTCCGCCACACGGTCGCGCGGAAAAGAGCTCAGTATGCGGAAGATACCATGCGTTCGCTTGATTCCGGACGCGAGTGCATCCGCCATGCCGGCGGAAATGTCGGAAAGGCGTTTACCTCCATGAACTACCAGTCGTTCGGAACTCCGTTGCAGGAGCAGGAGGACTGGCCGGCACAGTGGTCGGCGTCCGAACGCAAACAGCCGCTTCTGGTGATGGAGTCCGGTTTTCCGTATCCGGCGCAGTTCTGGCATTTCCGGAGCGGCGGCGCAAGCGGCGACGAGATGATCCCGGAGCATGCGGCACGTTACTTCGGAGATCTCGTGTTCGCCCGCGAGGACCGTCCGGTTCCGAATGCTTCGTGCTGGCTGGATTCTCCGTACGCCCCGCGCAACCGGAACCGCAATGCTCTGAATGCGCTGATGTACAGCCATGTCGTCAAGGCGTGGCGCGCATATGACATGTCGGCTCTCGGCGATTTCCCCGGTGAGCGCGATCTCGCCCGCACTGCGCGAACCTTCGATCATCACAACACCGTTTATGAAATCGACGACAATGTCAAGACGCCCGGTTACAAGCCGGATGTCAGAATCGGCACAAGTGAAACGCAGCGTCATCTTCTCACGGACTATTCGATTCCGGAAGGCCTTTACGATGTGATCCGCGATGCGTTCAATCCGCTCCTTGTGTTCCTCGGCGGAATGGCGGAAGACTTTACGAACAAGGACCACGCGTTCTTCTCCGGCGAAAAGGTCCGGAAAAGCGCGGTTGTCGTGAACGATCATGCTTCGGAGCGGAAGCTGGTGTTCCGATGGGAGCTCGTCATGAACGGAGTGGCGGTTCAGCAGGGGACCTTTGATGCGGCTGCTCCCGCCGGAGAAATTCTCAAACTCCCGATCGAACTGACTGCTCCGGACGTTCTGGAGCGCACCGATGCGGAGCTGCGTCTTCTCGTCCTGAAGGACGGTGTGCTGTATAAGAAAGATTCGTTTGCGCTTCAGTTCTTCCCGCGTCATGCAAAACGGAATTTCCGGAAGTCGGCAGCTGGGCTCTACGATCCGGAGGGGAAGACCGAAGCTGTGCTGAAAGCCGCAGGGTTTCCGTTCCGGAAAGTGAAGTCGCTGAAGGATGTGAAGGATTGCCGTCTGCTCATCATCGGACAGAACGCGCTGAAAGATGCAAATCCCGAGTTCCTGAAACAGATGGAAAACAGCGGTCTGCTGGAAGGCGGACTGAAGATTCTGATTTTTGAACAGCAGCCGTGCAATCTCGGAAACTTTGTGTTTGAGTCGCCGAGTTACCGGAACGCGTTCATCCGCCGTCCGGAGAGTCTCTATCTCCGGGGGCTGAAGGAGGCGGATTTCAGCAACTGGCGCGGCGCATCCGACACGGTTCCTGCGTTTGTTGTTTCCGATGAAAACTCTCCGCACTATCCGCGCTCCAAATGGAAATGCGGAAACGGCGGAATCGTCAGCGGAAACGTCATCCGCAAACCGAGTTACGGAAACTTCACTGCTGTTGTGGACTGCGGATTCAATCTGATGTTCGCCTCGCTTATGGAACTCCGCAAGGAACACGGGCTTGTCCTCTTCTGTCAGCTGGATGTGACTTCCCGATACGGAAAGGATCCGGCGGCGACTCTTCTTGTGGACAACATGCTGGAAGAGATGAACAAACCGTTTGTTCCGGTTGGACCGCAGCGGGTCGTTTATCTGGGCGATGAAAAGAATGAATCCATTCTGAAGCGGATGGGGATGCAGTACAGCAAAGGTTCAGCGGACAATCTGTGGTATTTGAACAATGCGCAGGTTGTGCTTCTCGGCGCAAATCCGGTTCCGGCTTCGCAATATGAGAAACTGAAAAAATTCCTTGAGAACCGGACTGTTGTCGCGCTTCCCGGGGCTCCGCTGGCGGTCCTGCCCGGGAATCTGAAAGCGGGCGGGAAACAGGTGTTCCGCGCCGCGCTTCCGAAGAACGATCCGCTGTTCGCCGGAATCACGGAAGCAGATCTTTATTTCCGTGAGGCGCAGAACTTGCCGGTTCTGACCTCTATGCCGGACTGGATGGTTGCGACGGAACCGGCGCTCTTTGCGAAACTCGACCGTGTTTCAACGGCAACGGTTGTCCTGAATCTTGCGCCGGACATGGTGAAAGGTTTCTGGGGATCGGAGAAGGTGATGCGGGTCTGGAGTGCGATTTTCAATAATATGAATCTCGGGCTCGGCAAAGACCTGAAGCTTTTCACTGCCTCGAAGTCGCGTCACAACACGCTGAAATTCCGTTTCGGAAAGGCGGAGCTGGAAAATATCGCACTGAAGCTTGATCCGGAAAACAAGGGAACTCCCGCCGATACGGACGGCTTTGTCCCGGTGAAGCTCGGCATTCCGTGGGAGGATCAGGGCTTCACACAGAAGAACCCGCACTACTCTCCGGTGAATCCGCCGAAACGGATGGTGCCGCGTCCGTACGACGGCTATGCGTGGTACCGCTGCACGGTGAAGATTCCGGCTAGCTGGAAGAGTCATGCCATGCGCTTGGTCGGCGGTCCGGTTGACGACTGTGACTGGACGTATTTCAACGGTCGGCTGATCGGTAAAACAACGCTGGAAACGAATCCGGATTCTTATGCGGCGTTGCGGAATTATGAGATTCCCGCAGACGCCGTGAAATTCGGAGAGGAGAATACGCTCATGATCCGCGTATTTGACCGCTGGGGAGCCGGCGGAGTGGTCGGTCCGCTCCAGGTCGTTGCGGAGGATGCCGATTCCGCCGACGCCTGGTCGCCGTACATCGACGGTCTGGATTTTTACGATGTGGATGCGTTCCACAACTGGTGATATCTTGCGGCGGAACCTGCTTTCAAGGTTCCGCCGTAAATTTTGAAAAACAGATTTCCGTTTCCCATATCTTGAAAAAATTTATTCCTGCTATACAGTACAGAATACTTTTACACAAGGAGTTGGCGCTGATGAATAAGATAGAGGTTTTGAATTTCGGGTCGCTGAATATCGACCATGTATACCAAGTTCCGCATTTTGTCGCTCCGAAGGAGACTCTTTCCTGCATGGATTATGCGCAGTTCGCGGGAGGAAAGGGATTGAACCAGTCGGTCGCTCTCGCCCGGGCCGGCGTGCGGACCGCTCATGCCGGAAAAATCGGCGCGGACGGCGCGTTCCTGGAAGAGACTCTGAAGCTGGCGGGCGTGGATACGCGGTTTCTCATTCACGGGACTTTGCCGACCGGTCACGCGATCATTCAGGTGGACCGCGAAGGGCAGAACTGCATTCTGCTTTATCCCGGCGCAAACCGCGCGGTTGCGCGGGAGGAGATCGATTCCGTTCTGGACCGTCTGGAGCCTGGAACATGGATTCTGCTTCAGAATGAAATCAACGAAATCCCGTATCTGATGCGTGAGGCGAAAGCGCGCGGTTTCCGGATAGCGATCAATCCCGCTCCCTGCGGACCGGAAGTTTCGGAATATCCGCTGGAGCTTGCGGATGTGCTGTTTGTCAATGAGATTGAAGCCGCCCAGCTTTCCGGGGTGAACGGAATGCCGGATGAAATTCTGGATGTTCTTGTGAAGCGTTTCCCCGAATGCGAGATTGTCATGACGCTCGGCGGAGACGGTGCGGCGTATGCGAAGGGCGCGAAACGCTTCCGTGTGGCGTCGCCGGAAGTCGTGGTTGTGGACACCACCAGTGCGGGCGACACGTTCTCCGGATATTACATCGCCGCGAAACTGCGGGGATGCTCTCCCGAACGTGCAATGGAAACCGCCGCTCTTGCCGGAAGCATCACGGTCAGCCGCGCCGGCGCCGCCGTTTCCATCCCGAAGGCGGACGAAGTTTTCCGCAGCTGAACATTGAAATCGTTCCGGACGATGCCGGGTTTTATCGGCGATATTTGCCATAGATGAGGCAAATCGCCGATGAATCAAGATTTAAATGCCGAAATACTGATAGAGAACGTATCCGGCGGCAAAGCCGCAGGCGAGCAGCGTCAGAACCAGCAGGAAGACAGAGAACGGGTTCGGGGTTCGGTCAAAGTTTTTCGAGAAAAGCGTTACCACGTCGCCGCGCAGAAATATGCTTTTCGGAAACTTCGGGGAATAGGTGAAAAGCCGCCCCATGCGGCGGGAAAGACGCATCTTCGGGTTGATCGCCCAGCCGCTCGCGGCAAAAAAGTCCGAAACGTTGCGGCGGATTAATTTCACAACGGAAACCAGCATGATCGGTCCGCTGATAACCAGAATGATTCCGAAAAACACCATTACGATATTCCAGACGGAAACGTTCTTCAGCGAATTTGCCATGAAGGCGACCGAGGAACCGAGGGCGGCAAGTCCGACTCCGCCGCCCATCAGCATCATCGAACCGCTGACTGCCGGAGTCTGCGCTTTGGGGGGTGCCGTCGGAAGCTTGGCGTTTGCCGCCTGTGAAACCGTGGTCGTCACGTCCTTCTCCATGTTCTGGACCTTGGTGGAGAAGAAGCGGTCCGCCTGCTTGCCCATGAATTCTCCGAACCGGAAGAACGGCGCCTGGAGCGCTTCGGAGAAGGAAACCGGCTGCTGGATGAGGTCTATGATTTTCGCATCCCATTCCACGCCGTCGGAGGTGCGGTAGACACCGCGCTTGCCGACGAAGATGTTGCGCATCGTTCCGGAGGTGATCGCGACTGCCAGCGTCATTTTGCGGATTTCGCCGACTTTTCCGGTCGTCAGTTCAATGTACATGACACAGATGTCGCTCCGCTGGACGATCTTTTTGTGTTCCGCCAGGTCTGTGACGATCGAAGCCAGCGTGAAGCGGCGGGAATCCATTGTCAGTACGCCTGGCTGGATCATCGAGAGCTTGTTCGGGTCGAAAAGGCGTCCGAGGTTGACAAAATTGTTGACGAAATCCAGCATGTGTTTCTGGTAGAGGATGAGTTTTTTGAGCTGTTCGCACGCGGCGATTTCCTTTGCAACCGAAAGGTCGATTTCCATCATCTTGCGCAGAGTGGCGATGTTGCTTTCCGCAAGATAGGATTCGAGCTGTTCCAGGGAAAGGGCGTCGAATTTGTTGTCTGCTTTGGTTGCGTACCATCTGGTGCGGACGACGAAGTTTTTTTCGATTGCACGCCACTCCTTTTCGGTCAGGACTTCGGGATTCGCAACTGTTTTGAGTTCGCTTGCAAGGGCGAGGAAATTTTCGAGTTTTTCGCGCCAGTTCGGGTTGATCCATTCTTTAAGCGAGAGTTCGGCGGAATGGACGGGGATAGCGACGGGCGCTTTTTCGATGAATGCGCGCATCTCCTCCACATTCATCGGGTCGGTTTTTGCGGTGGAGCCGAACCGGGTTTCGCTGTCGAGCATTCCGCCGCAGAAGAAGAAAAATTCATTGACTTTGTCGCGGAGTGCGTCGAAGAGTGTGTAGAATTCCGGTGCGCGGTCGCCGTAGGGGGAATCCGCGGCGTTGTCGCGCCCGAGCTTGAGCCATTCGAGCTGTGCTGTGCCGGTCTTGATGAAATTGTCGAGAATCTCTCCGTCGATTCCGGGAAGTCCGCAGAGGTCCTGTTTGGAGCCGCAGCAGGCGATGATGTCGTTGATGCAGGTCCCGATGAACGGATCGGAGGTGTTGCATGGGGTGATGATGCCGTCCCCGTTGCTGTTGCTGGCGGCAATGATGCTTTTTTTGTCGCGGATCTGGGCGAGAGAGAGGTGTGCTTTGTCGTCGGCGTCGAGATTGTCGAGCACGAGTTTGGCGGCGGTGTGAAGGGCTTTTCCCTCGGGAAGCTCCGTGTTGAGGGCGTCTAGCTCGAGAATGTCGCTGCCGGCGTCGATTCCCCGGTAGTCGCTCAGGATGGAAATGAGCCATGCAATTGCGTCTTTGAGTTCGGCTGGACGGATGCGTTTGTTGGCGTCGGCGTCGAGGAAGGAGAGAAATTCCGGGTCGGTGACGGCCGCTTCGAGGGGCATGGCGTTGACCGCCCAGTAGGCTTCGTCGAGCTGCGGGATCTGTTCAAGGTTTTCCGCCTTGTCAAGTACGAGCTGACGACTTCCGCCGATTTTTCGGAAGAGCATGGAATTTTTCATTTTGAATCCTTTTTCACGAGAACGAATTGCAGATAGGTAATAAGGACGAAGAGCAGCAGTCCTTGAACGATCAGAAGAATGCAGGTGCGCAGGTCGCCCCAGAGCAGCGGAAGAGCGCCGAGCCCCGCAATCAGCGCAAGCAGATGAACCATCGTCACCGCCTGCGGACGGGTCAGTCCCATGTGCATGAAGCGATGCGAGATGTGGTTGTGGTCTCCGACATAAATCGGTTTGCGGTTGTGCAGGCGGATCGCCACAACCATAAGCGTGTCGAGCAGGGGAATGGCCAGAATGAAAATCGGAATCAGCAGGGCGAATTTCATCGAAGCGACGCCCGGAGTGTAGTAGGTCACCTTCGCGCTGACGACCGCGAGCAGATAGCCGAGAAAGTGACTGCCGGAGTCGCCCATGAAGATGGAGGCCGGAGCTCGGTTGTAGAGCCAGAATCCCGCGGCGGAACCGGCAGAAAGCGCCGCAAGCGAGGCGACAAAGTACTGTCCGTTCACCGCCGCCGCGCAGGCAAAGAAGATGAACGCAATCGTTGCCGTTCCGACCGCAAGCCCGTCCATGTTGTCGAAGAAGTTGACGGCGTTGAAGATGAACACGAGCCAGAAGACCGTGATGCACCAGCTGACAAGCGGAATGCCTATGAAGAGAGTGATTGAGACCCCGCCCCATGTGGCGGTGACGGCCGCGATGAGAATCTGGCCGATGAGCTTTTTCCAGGCTTTCATGGAATGCTTGTCGTCGTAGAGACCGAGCAGGACCGCCGCGGCCGCGCAGCCCACAAGCACGCAGAACTGCGGAAGTGCGAGGAAAACACCCTTCAACCCCTCCGTCAGCCCGGGAAAATAACGGAGCTGAATGCCTCTTCCGAGCGCCGTCAGGATGATGACGGAAAGAAACGAGAGAAACATGGCGAGCCCGCCGAGCAGCGGCGTCGCCTTCGCATGGAGTTTGTGCTGTTCGCATTTCGGCACGTCCAGAATGTTGAGTTTCCATGCAAGTTTCTTGCAGAGCGGCGTGTAGAGCGCGGAAAAGAGCAGGGCCGTCACAAAGACCGCCGGATAAAATTCGAGCCAATCCATCGGGGAAGTCCTTTATATTTCAGAATATCATGCTATATTATACACGCGAAACGGAAATATTTCAACCGAAATGGAAGGAGAAATCTCATGAATTCCGCAAAGCGAACCTGCATCTTCGGTCCGATTCCGTCCAGACGGCTCGGCATTTCTCTCGGCATCGACCTGGTCCCGTATAAGACCTGCACGATGGACTGCATCTACTGCGAGTGCGGGAAAACCACCGATCAGACCACCGAGCGCAAGGAATACTTTCCGACCGCGCTTGCGCTGAAACAGATCGACGAGGCGCTGGACCGTCATCCGCACATCGACTTCTTCACCTTTTCCGGAACCGGCGAACCGCTGCTCCATTCCGGAATCGGAACGATTATTGCGCACATCAAGAAGAAATATCCGGATATCAAGGTCTGTCTCCTCACGAAAGGCGTTCCGCTGATGGATCCCGAAGTCCGCCGCGAATGCGCCGCGGTCGACTTGATAGTCCCGTCTCTCGACGGCTCAAACGAGGAAGAGTTTCAGAAGATGAACCGTCCGGCAAAGGGCTTGACGATCCGCGCCGTTGCGGACGCCGTTATCGAGTTCCGCAAGATTTCCCGTGCGCAGATGTGGCTGGAAATCTTCATTGCGGAAGGAATCAACGACTCGGTTGAATCCGCGAAACGCTTCCTGGGTTACGTCCGCGAGATTCAGCCGGACAAGGTGCAGCTCAACACTCTGGACCGTCCCGGGACCGAACACAATGTCGGAATCCCCGCGCCCGCGGTGATGGCGGAGATCGCTTCGATTGTCGGCGAATCCGGCATTCCCGTCGAATGCATCGGCGGACGCGCCGCAAAGCGCGGCGAGTCGCAGGAGCTTTCCACAGAAGAGTACAATGACCGCATCATCGCCACCTGCGCGTCGCGTCCCTGCACGGCGGACGACCTTGCCGAGTCGCTCGGATTTCAGAAGCCGAATCTGGAAGCGCATCTGCGCCGGATGGAGAAAGCCGGATTCATCACCGGCGAAGTGGGCCCGCGCGGGATCTACTACCGGGCGGGGAAAAAATAAAATATCCGGCGGTCACTCCTTCGAACCGCTTCTTCCCGCGCTCGCCGCAAGACCGAATGCGAACATCGTGGCGAGCAGGGAGCTGCCTCCGTAACTGAAGAGCGGAAGCGTCAGCCCGGTCGGCGGCAGAAGCGCCGTGTTGACTCCGATATGGAGCAGCGCCTGCGCCGTGAACATGACCCCCGTTGCAAAAATAAAGGTTCGCGCCGCCTCGTCCTCCGTCCGGAGCGCGATGCGGCGGAAGAACCACACAATGGCGAGACAGCCCGCGATGACAAGCATTCCGCCCGCCAGTCCGCCGGATTCCACGATCGCCGCGAATGCGGAATCGCTGTGTGCGAGCGGCAGATAGGCGTTTGACCAGAGCGCGCCGCCCCATTCCGAGCCGAACAGTCCGCCGTGTGCCATGCTGAACTGAAATTGTTTGACATGCCATCCGGCACCCTGAAAATGTTCATCGGGGTTCCAGTATCCGGCGAATCTGCGCATTGCGTATTCGTGCCGGAAGATGAAGAGCAGGGCCGCCGGAAGCGCAACTCCGCAGAACAGCGCAAGCAGATACCGCAGATCCAAAGTCAGCCCCAGCACTGCGGCAAGCCCCAGAAAGAAGACGGTCGCCGAACCGAAATCCGGTTCCGTCAGAACGCTTCCGCAGAAGAGAATCCCGGTTGCCGCCATCCGCAGAAAACGTTTCCGCTCGGGAAGCTCCTGCGCAGCATAAAGCGAGAGCGTCAGCAGAAACGGACCCTTTGCGAATTCGGAGGGCTGAAGCAGAAACGGTCCGATGGAGAACCAGCCCTGCATGCCGTTGATTCTGGTTCCCCCGAACAGCACGAGCAGGAGTCCGGCAAGCGCGATCCCCGCAAGCCATTTTGCCGAACGTTTCCAGAAATCGAATGAGATGCATGAAATCCAGAGATAGATCGCGAGTCCGATCACCAGCCAGACGAGCTGCCGGAGCGAGTAGTAGACCGCGGTTTCGCCGAACGACTCCGCTCCGTAGATGGAGAGACATCCGCCGAGTCCGAGAACGGCCAGCCCGAACGCCGTGCTCAGCCACGGCTGCTTCTGCGCGTTTTCGCTCATCGCCGCTCTCCTTTCAGTTCGTACGGAATCGTGACGTTGCGTCCCGGGATCGGTGCGGCAAGGATTTCCGTGGTTCCCGGAACCCACGTTCCGGCGCTGTCCAGCATGACGCGGAAGAGCCCGGAAGTCCCCGCAAGTTTGCTGTCGTATTCCTCTTCCCACTCCGCCTGTTTTTCGCGGACTTCCGGATCATTGAGCGTTTTGCGTTCCATGCGGGGACGGATTTCCAGTTCCGGATACAGAATCGTGAATCTGCGCAGCCGCAGAATTTCTTGCGGAGTCAGAGCCCGTTTGAGAAAAACGCGTTCCGCATCCGCTTCTGCCTGAAGAGGATAAAGGATGGTTTTCAGATGACGGATTAACATCTCCGTCCGTGCGGCGGAATTTCTGCTGCGGGGGAGAGTGAGGTCATGCGTGAGCTCCGTCCAGACAAGCGGGACGCCGTTTTTGTCGAGAATGCTTCCGCGCGCCGCCGGAACGGTTCCTTCGCGCCAGGCGAGATGCAGACTCTGTTCGAGAAGTTTTTCGCGTCTCCAGCATGTGTAATAGAGAACATGCGCCGCTGCGAGGATCGCCCATCCGGCGAGCAGCAGCAAAATGATGCCGCTGCGTCTTTGGAAAACGGCATCGCTCATGATCTTATTGCGGAAGCTGATGAAGATTGATCGTCGAGCTTCTGAGTGCGAGTTCCGGAGCTGCTTGAACAAGCTGTTCCCATGCGGCCCGCTGTTCCGCCGGAACAGCTGCGGTCAGGAGTTCGCACGCCGTGCGGCAGGAGCCCTGATTGACCGCGCGTCTGGAGAGCCTCCGTCCTTCACCGGTTTTGATGGAGCCCAGAAACATCAAGGAGAGAAGAAGTACGAAAACACAGAAGGCAAGACGGGCTTGATTTGATTTCATGATGTCACCTCTCTTTCCGTTTTTACTCAGCGGATCCGCCTTGCAGATCCTGCATCATTTCCAGTTCATCCTTTTTCATGGCGTGTTCCATAATCTTCCGCTGTTCCTCTTCCCAGCGTTCAAGACTCCAGATTTCCACGCCGATTTCGATTCCGACGACTACCGCGTCGCATCCGTTTGCGAGTTTCGCATGTTCTCGGAACATCTGCGGCAGGGTTATGCGCCCCTGCGCGGAGATTGTTTCGGACTGCGTCCACGCGCCGAATCTGCGAAGCGTTCTGCGGAAGACGATGGAATCGGCGGCTCGTTCCGCCGGGTTGTTCTCATGTTTCCGCATTTCGAGATAGACGTCTTCCGGATAAACCGCGATCGTGCCTTCGGGCAGACAGTGAAGAACAACGTCTTTTCCGCGGGCCGAGAAATCCTCTATGACCCGCGGACTGAGCTTGATTCTTCCGTTTGCGTCTACGGAGCATTTGTCGATTCCGCAGAAAGACAGCATTTTAACTCTCCGGTTTATTCCATTCTCTTCCAATATATTCCATAATTTTCCAATGTCAAGTGGCTTTTCGAGAAAAAACGGTATTTTTCGTGATGTTTGCGACTGGATGAAAAAAAACGGTATTTTTTCCGTTTTTGAATTTGCATTTTTTATTGGGTGTGCTATATTTCCTTCATACTCCTCAACGAGGATGTGGCGGGGTAGCTCAGTTGGTAGAGCAACGGACTGAAAATCCGTGTGTCACCGGTTCGATC
>URNE01000031.1 GCA_900549045.1 uncultured bacterium
AGAGATTTTTATGAACAGCAAATCCCTCCCCGCGGCAGTTCTGCTCAGCTGCGGCGTCGGAACACTGCCGGCGGTGTTCGCCGATGCGGCGGAAGCGGCTCCGCAGCAGAATCAGCAGATCACGCGCCGGATCAAAGTCTCCGCCAATACGGCAAATCTTGAAGAATACCGCAAACTTGCGGAATTTGCAAAAGATCTGGGAGCGACGCATCTCGGAGCCGATCAGATCGAACCGAGCATGTGGCAGTGGAACGCCGACCGCAGAGACCCGTACCCAAACTGGAGCCTGCAGCGTCCGACTCTTTTCAAATACATCGTTCCCAAAGAGCTGGAAAAGTATCTGCCCGCCGACTACGCGAAACGCAACCTGGACACTCTCGCCGCGCGGGTGAAAATCCTGAAGGAATTCGGTCTCAAGGCGACCTTCAACGGAATGGAGCCCGCCTATCTGCCGGAACAGGCGTATCGCGAACATCCGGAGTGGCGCGGCCCCCGCTGCGACCAGACCCGCCGCTCCCGCAAAGCATACTACGCGCCATGTCTCGACAATCCGGAAATGCGCCGGATTTACGTCGACGCCGTTGCCGAGCTTTGCAAAACCGCGCCCTTCGAAACCTTCGAGCTGATGACCAACGACTCCGGCGGAGGGCTCTGCTGGTATCCCAGACTCTACCCCGGACAGAACGGTCCGGCGGCCTGTTATGCCGTTCCGCTGGCGGACCGCATCGTAAACTTTCTCTCGATCTTTCAGGAGGGAGCGGCAAAAGCGGGCATTCCGGATGCGGAAGTCAATCTCTCCAGATACTTCACTGCCGCCGACATCGAAAACGCCCTCCCAAAGCTGAAAAAAAACCAGGCGATCGCCGGACGCACAACGCAGGGAAAAAGCTTCAGCACAACCATCGGCTACATGAGCGGACACAACGAGCACACCTACCCCGTAGCCGGACTCTCACGGATCGTCAAAATCGCGTCTCAGCTTCAGGCTGCGCAGCGCAATCCCAGGACAAACATCAACATCGCCCTGCGCAGCGTCAATGATTTCGACGCCATCCGCTTTCTGCGCAAATACTTCGGAACGACGATTCCGCAGGGGCTTCTCGGACGCTATCAGGTCCTGACCGACTTTGCCGCAGATTTCGTCGGCAAAGAACATGCGGACCGCCTTGTTCAGGCATGGAACAACATCGAACAGGCTTACACGCTTCTTGAACATCTGAACACCGGCGGACACATCTTCACGCTCGGAACCGTGCATCAACGCTGGCTGACACGTCCCCTCGTCGCCTTTCCGGGAGAGCTCAAGCCGGAAGAAAAAGATTACTACCGCGCCTTCCAGTTCCAGGCGCAAAGCGAAGCGGAAGCCGATGACCTTCTCGATCTTCAGGGCTACCGCTGGCTCGCCGGATACGGCGCGCTCTTCGCGTACAGAAACACGTTCTGGGGAGCATTTGCGCCGCAGGTCCGCGAAGCCGCCGCAATCTTCAAAGACCTCGTGCCGCACGCGAAGGAGGGAGAGATTGCGCACTATCTGGAAATGCAGTCGAAAAAGGCGGAAATGTACCTCTGCATCGCCCAGAACGCCCTCCATGTAATCAGCTATCAGGAAATCCTCGACCGCACCGATTACACGCAGAAACCCGTCGACACGACCCTCGAAGCGTTTGAACAGGGCGACATCCGGCTTTACAAACTCGAAAGAATCATGCGGGATGAAATCAACAACACGGTAAAGATCATCCGCCTCATTGAATCGACGCCGGAGCCTCTGCTTCAGCATGCGCCGGGCGACAACATGGAATCCGTGATGATTCTCGGAACCCGCGAAAAACTGCTGAAGGATCTTTACCGCAAAATCGAGGTGATGGAGAACCACCGCAACGATCCGGCACGCCTTTACAAAAATTACAACCGCTGATTCCCTCCTCTCTCCGCCAAAGCGCGGAGAGGGAATTTCTCAACTCGCCGCAACCCTTTCCCCTCCGCGGAAGCGCCGCCGCGACCGCTTCTTCGCCTCCTTCTGCGCAAATTCCGTGCGGACGCGTCCGCTGGAGGACAACATCAACGGCGACAATTCCCTCGGGCGCTACTTCTCCGACGGGGCGTGCCTGATCTACCGCACGGGCGACGAATACGACGGCGTCACGCTCTGCTGGGACTGGACGAGGCTGCCGGGAACCACGCTCCCCGCAACTCCGGTGCTGGATGAAAAAACCTGTGCGGAACGGGAAATCAGGATTTCGGGCGGACTCCCCGCGTTCACTTCATTCGGGCTCCCCGCACGCAGGCTCGGAACAACGGAGTTCGTCGGCGGAGTCTCCGACGGAAACCTCGCGGCAGCTGTCAGCACGCAGGACATCGACGGCGTGAAAGCGAAAAAAGCCGTTTTCTTCGATGCGGACGCAGTCATCGAGCTCGGCACGGAAATAGAAAGTGTTTCGCCGTATGAGGTCGCGACAACAGTCAACGTCTGCCGCGCCCGAGGCCCTGTCCGCACGGCAGAGAATCTGGTGTGGCATGACGGCATCGCGTATCTGGGAGCGAATCTGCATGCCCGTCAGGCTCGGTTTGCCGGAGATCCCCGCACGATGGTTCGCGCGGCGAAACCGCAGAAACTGGAAATGGAGCTGTTTGAACTCACCGTTCCGCACGGCAAAGGAATAAAGAACGGCGAATATGCCGTCATGATCGTGCCGGGGGCCGATTTCGAGTCAGCAAAAAAACTCCGGAACGACCGGATTCTGGCAAACTCCGGCGATGTCCAGGCGGTACGCTTTGCGGACGGGACAATCGGCGCCATTTTTCACAAGCCCGGACGGTTCGGCGGCTTCGTCACGGATTCCCCCGGCGTCTTCCTGATTCGCAAAGACGCGGTCCATGCCGCCGATCCGACGCAGAAACTCAAGCAGATGACACTGAACGGAAAAACAGTAAATCTGCCGCAGGGAACCGGTACGCTCGCCGGAAGCACAGTGCGAGTTGAAATGCACTGACACATCAACCGGCGGCAGACGAACCGGCGAGACGCCCGCTTGAAAGCGCCCACTGAATATTGTAACCACCGCAGGGCCCCGTCAAATCCATGATTTCCCCTGCGAAATACAGTCTGTGCACAAGGCGGCTCTCCAGGGTTGCGGGCGAAATCTCCTTCAGACGGATTCCGCCTTTCATCGCCATTGCACGCTCAATCGGTCCGGAACCGTAAGCCGTCAGCGAAACTCCTCCGAGAACCGACGCCAAACGGTCGCGCACCGCAGAGGGGAGTTCGCAAAGTTTCTCATCGCCGCAGTTCGCGAGCGCGCAAAAGGCGTCCGCAAGAGCGCGGGGAAACGACCAGCCGAGAACCGTGCGGAGCTGACGGCGTCCCTCCTTCACGCGCCAGCCGTCGATGACGGAACGCCACGCGGCGGCGTCCTTTGCGGCGTCCGGACGGAAAACCAGTTCCGTGTCGCCCCCATTGCGGACGCAGGTTTCAGCGAGGTCTCCCGCAAGATCGATCGCGCACGGACCCGAGAGCCCGTCATGCGTAAACAGGAGTTCGCCGCGGTTGCGGAAACGGAAACGTCCGCGGGAAAAAGTCAGTTCGGAGTCGGGAAGAGCGATTCCGGTCAGCTCGCGCACCCAGCGTTCACGGATCAGAAGCGGCGCCATTGCGGGAAGGAGCGGAGCGAGCGTATGTCCCAGCGCGGCGGCGAGGTTCAGCCCGTGACGGCCTCCCCCGAGCGTCGGCCACGCGGTTCCGCCGCCGGCAAGGACAACGGCTCGGCACGGAATGATTTCGCCGTCCGCAGTTTCCACGCCCGAAACGGAATCGCACTCCGTCAGAATCCGGTCGATACGGCATTCGTTCCGCATGGTTCCGCCGAGCGCGAGGAAAGCGGAGGAGAAGGCGTTCAGAACATCGCGGGCGCGTTCCGATTTCGGAAAATAATGGAATGAATCCACACATTTCAGCGGAACGTTCCGGGACTTCAGAAATCCAAAAAGCCAGTCATGGTAGGCGTTGTCCAGAGCGGGTTTCATGAACCGCCCTTCCCTGCCGAATGCAGACATGAATGCGGATTCGTCCAGAACGTTGCTGACGTTGCATTTGGATCCGCCGCTCGCAAGCAGTTTGAGTCCGAAGGTGCGCAGACGCTCGCAGAGCAGAACGCGCGCGCCCTTTTCAGCTGCGGCGAGCGCGGCGGAGAGCCCTGCCGGTCCCGAACCGACGACGATCGTGTCAAAGCCGGTCATTTACGGTATTTCAGAACCTGGGGATCAACCATGCCGAGGTCGGCAAAGGCTTTTTCGCGCAGTGCGCAGCTGTCGCACTTCAGACACGGCGAACCGTCGGGGTTCGGGTTGTAGCAGCTGTGCGTCATGGAGTAATCCACGCCAAGCTCAAGCCCGCGCCTGATGATCTCCGTTTTTCTGAGATGCTGGAGCGGGGCGTTGATGCGGAAAGCCCAGCCTTCATCCGACGCTTTCGTGCCGAGGGATGCGGTCAGTTCAAAGGATTTGACGAAAACCGGGCGGCAGTCGGGATAGCCGGAGTAATCGAGGCTGTTGACGCCGATGAAGATATCCTTCGCGCCGATCACTTCCGCAAGCGCGGTTGCGAACGAGAGAAAAATGGTGTTGCGCGCGGGAACGTAGGTGGCGGGAATGCCGCCGCCGCCCGCATCCGGAACGTCGATATCATCGGAAGTCAGCGCGGAACCGCCCCATTCGCGCAGATCGAAGGAGATCAGATGATGCTTGACCACTCCGGCGGCCTCCGCAAGACGGCGCGCGCAATCGAGCTCCACTTTGTGACGCTGACCGTAAGAAAATGTAAGTGTATGGATTGCAAAGCCTTCCGACTTGGCAATCGCGAGACAGGTAGCGGAGTCAAGTCCGCCGCTCAGGAGAACGACAGCTTTTTTTTCGTTCATTATTCTTCTCCTTTTTCCGGGGATGTGAAAATGGTCAGAGCTTCATCAAGTCCGATCATCTCGCGTGCCTTTTCGAGACGCGTCTTGTAGAAATCATAAAGTTTGTACTGGCTGCGCGAGGGCTCCGTCGCCGCCGAAGCAACGGGGCGCGAGAACTTGTTCGCGCCGATGAGACGGCGTCCCTTGCGCTTGTCGCGCAGACCGCAATCGAGGATGAAATCGAGTTCGCGGCGGAGATTTTCCGATTCAATGGGCGTGAGCACTTCGATACGCCGGCGAATGTTCCGCGGCATGACGTCCGCGCTGCCGATGTAGTAGACGGGATCGCCGTTGTTGGCAAAACGGTAGATTCGCGCGTGTTCCAGGAAGCGGTCGAGAATGCTGACGACCGTAATGTTCTTCGCGAACGGCTTCGGCAGACTGAACGGATTGATGCCGCAGATGCCGCGGACGATCAGATTGATCTTCACGTGCCGCTGCGCCGCTTCATAGAGATGTTCGATGATCTCGTAATCAATCAGCGAATTCACCTTCATCGTAATGGAGCCTGGATTCTGCGGAGTGGAGAGCTCGGACTCTCGGTCGATGTGGTAAATGAGTTTCTCCTTGATGTTGAACGGAGCAACCCAGAGTTTGTTCCAGTCCGGCGGGCTCGAAAAGCCGGTGATGACGTTGAAGAGCGCGGAAACGTCGTCGGCAATCGACTTGTCGTCCGTAAAGAAACCGAGGTCGGTGTAGAGCTGTGCGGTCTTGTCGTTGTAGTTTCCTGTGCCGAGATGCATGTAACGGTGAATCCCGTCCTCTTCCTGGCGCACGACCATCAGGGCCTTGCAATGCACTTTGAGTCCGGCGATTCCGTAGACGACGTGCGCGCCCGCGTTTGCGAGTTCCCGCGCCCAGTTGATGTTGTTCTCTTCATCGAACCGCGCTTTGATTTCGACGAGCACGGAAACCTGTTTCCCGCTGCGGGCGGCGCGGATCAGGGCTTTGACGACGGGCGAATTTCCGCTGACCCGGTAGAGGGTCTGTTTGATTGCAAGGACGTTCGGGTCATTCGCCGCCTCTTCGAGAAAACGGATGACCGGACTGAACGATTCGTACGGATGATGCAGCAGGAAACCGCCCTTCTCGCGGATGACGCGGAAGATATCCGAACCCTTCGGCAGGTTCACCGACGCCAGCGGCGGCAGCGGCTTATCCATTAGCTCGGGAAAATTCTTGAGTCCGGCAAGACGGAACAGATCCTTCAGATTCAGCATCCCGCTGATGGAGAAAATCGATTCCGTGGAGGTCTTCAGCATCTCCGCAAGCCATTCGCGCGAGGCGCGGCGCATGGCGGAGGAGATCTCGAGCCGGACGACTTTGCGGCGCGCTTTTTTCTGGAGCGCAATCTGCATTTCCGTCAGCAGGTCGGCAATGGACTCTTCGTCGATGGAGAAATCCATGTCGCGTGTGATGCGGAACGCCGAACATTCCAGAATCGCGCATTTGCTGAACAGAAGATCAAGATTGTTCGCAATCAGCTCTTCGCTGGTGATGAACGAAGCGCGGTGACCGTAAACTTCGACTTCGATGAAACGCGGAATCAGCGACGGGACCTCAAGAACGGCGAAACGCTCGCGGTCGTCGTTCTCCTTCCGGAGACGAACGAGAAGTTCGAGTCCGAGGTTCGGAACCTGCGGGAACGGATGCGAGCTGTCAATCCCGATCGGCGTGAGAATCGGGAGCCAGTTGGAAATGAAGTGCTTGCGGAGCGCATCGCGTTTTTCCTGCGTCAGATCCTTCCAGGCCAGCAGGCTGATGCCGTTCTGCGCAAGCTCGGGGAGAATCTCCTTGTAGAGCAGACGGTACTGACGGTCGACGAGCGCGCGGATGCGGGTGTCGAGGCGATTCATCAGTTCAGCGGGAACATAACCGCAGTCGCCGTAAATTTTTTTGAACGGCTCGCCGAGCTGCTGTTTGACGCCGGCGACGCGCACCATGTAGAATTCATCGAGGTTGCTGCTGAAGATTGCGATGAATTTCAAACGTTCAAGCAGGGCGTTGCCTTTATCGGAAGCCTCGCCGAGAACGCGGGCGTTGAATTCAAGCCAGCTGATGTCCCGGTTGATATACTGTTCGTTTTCGACTGGAGTTGTCATAGCCGATCCTTTCTCCGTCAGAGGAAAATGATTTTAGACGCAAACGCATAGTTGAACATGTCGGTGTCGATGCAGTCGAACCCGGCCGAGCGTCCCATTCCGCCGATTTTGACCATGACGAGTCCGGAGGAAATCTTGACCGTCATGCGCTCATCCGGTTTGCAGATGACCGCGAGGCCGCATGCAAGACGCAGGATCGCCGCCAGTTTGCTGATGACGTGGCGTTCCTCCACCGGCAACGCCATGTAATCAAGGTGCTGCGGCTTCGGAACCGCCTTGCGGTGATAGCGCGCGACCATTGCGACAATCCGCCGTTCCGCCTGCGAAATTCCCGGAATTTCCGTATTCAGAATGATGTAATGACTGTGCTTGTGATACGCCTGGTTGTTCACAAAAAGTCCGGTCTTGTAAAGCAGCGCGGCGACCTTGAGCAGCTTCAGCTCCTCGTGTCCCATGCCGTGCAGCGGAGCGAGTTTGGCGAAAAGCTTTTCCGCGAGAATGACGGTTGACGCGATCAGGCGCATGTCGCTGGCGTAACGCTCGGCGATCTGCGTGGCGCAGCCGAAAATCTGCGGCTCAAACGGGTCGCGGCGGTGCATGGAACTGTTGATGAAGTCCTCGATCAGCGCATATTTTGTGGAAATGGTCGGCGCATAGATCATCTTCGCGCCGGTGAGCTTGAGGAGGTTCGAAATCATCATGCAGCACGGCAGAACAGCTTCCGCGAGATCGGATTTGATGTTGTATTCGCGTCCAAGCGCTTCGACGGTGTGCGATCCGGCGATCTGGCGGAGCTGTCTGAACTCCTCGACTTTCAGTTCGAACATGCCGCGTTTGATGCGCTGTTTCTTCATGGCGAGCATGGCGCGGGAGGAGGCGCCGGTGACGATTAGCCCGGTGCAGTTCATTTTCCGCGAGAGATATTCCAATTCGCTGAACGCATAGTCGATGACCGGCTCCAGCTGTTCGATGCGCGCCGCGGCGGCGGAGGCGTCCGAAAAGCCTTCGACGGCGCGGAGCGTTCCGAGCTTGATGGTTTCGGTGAAGCACATGATTCCATGGTCGAACATGCTGACCTGGCAGGCTCCGGTGCCGATGTCGGCAAGAAGCAGAGACTGCTCTTCAAAATGGAAGTTCGCGGGGATGACCGACTGCACTGCAAGGTAACCGAGACGCGCCTCGTCCGGACCGGTGAAAATCTTGACGTCGATTCCCGAAAGGAATTTGATGCGTTCCAGGAAGATGTCCGCGTTTTCCGCCTCGCGGACGGCGCTGGTTGCGATTGCGCAGTACTCCTTGATGCGGTACTCGCGCATTTTGAAGCTGAATTTCTTCATGATCTCGCAAAGCATCGCAACCGATTTGTTGCCGATGCGCCCGGTGCGGAAGACGTCGGCGCCCAGCGGAACGGGGATTTCAAGATCCTCTATCGTTTCGTAAGTGCCGCTGGACTTGTCTACCTGGACAATCAGCAGACGGGCGGAGTGCGCCCCGATGTCGATGGATGCGAGCATGGATTTCATTTGCGGCCGGTTCCTCTGGCAAGGAGTGTCGCGCCGACGGCAACCGCATGGTCGCCGAGAGTTGAAATGCGGATTTCCACATCCGCCGGGGAAATTCCGAACAGATGGCGGTTGAACGCGCTCTTGAACGGGATCTCCACCTGATCGCCGAGCGCCTCCACGACGCCGCCGCCGAGCACGATGCATTCCGGAGCGACAACCGCGCATGAGGCGGCGGCCGCGATCCCGAGCATGCGGAACCCCTTGTCGATGACTTTGCGGACAGCCGGATCATCCTCGTTGTAGGCGCGCGCAAGGTACTTGCTCTTGATATTGACCGTTTCGGGATTGAATTTTTCTATCGGAAGCAGTGTGCGCATTCCGCATTTGAAAATTTCTTTCTTCAACGCTTTGACGAACGCTTTTTTGCTGCAGTAAGCCTCCGCGCACCCGCGATGTCCGCAGCCGCAGCGGCGTCCGCCGACCTTGATGATGGAGTGACCGAGCTCGCCCGCAAGCCCCTTGTTGCCGATCAGCAGCTTGTCTTCGATGACAATTCCGCCGCCGAGTCCGGTTCCGACATAGTATCCGAGAGAGGAGCGGAACCCTGCGGCGGCGCCGGCGAAGTGTTCGCCGAGCTGACCGAGATTGCCGTCGTTTCCGAGCTTGAATTCATGACCGAACGTGTTTTTCATAATCTGAAGCATGGAAACTTTTTTCCAGCCGAGGTTGACTGCATGAAGACAGTCCCCCGTCTCCGGATCGACGGGAGAAGGAATGGCGGCACCGAAACAGGAAATGTCGTCAAGAGAGAGCGAGAGTTTCTGCAGGGCGGCAAGCGCGGTCTCCTTCATGGCGAGCGCGGTGCCTTCGGGACCTGCGGCGGGGTCGGTGGGAGATTTTGCATCGGCGATCACCCGGTTGTCCGGATCGGTGACGACTGCATAGATTTTTGATCCTCCGAGGTCGATGCCAAGCGCAAGATTGTCTGCCATTTTCTCTTCTCCATGTTAAAATTCCATATGATATGGGAATATACTGGAAAAATGCGGAAATTCAACCCCGGAATCGGCGGAAGAGGAATGTTAATGGAAATTTAACAAATCGTGCAGGCTCCGGTTCGGACCCGGCACAATCATCTCCGACGCAATCTCCGCGCTCGGAACCAAAACGAAATCGCGCTTTGAAAGCTCCGGGTGCGGCACGGTCAGACGCGGAGAGCGGATAACCGTGTCTCCCATCAGAACAATGTCAATATCCAGCGGGCGCGAAACCCAGTGCGGGTGGTCGGCGGGACGCCCCGCCTCCACTTCAATGCGCTGGAGCAGATTCAGCAAATCCAGCGCCTCGCCCTCCCAGATTCCGAGAACCGACCGGTTCAGAAAATCCGGCGCGCCCTCCTCGCACCCCATCGCCTTGCTGTGGAAAAGAGCCGATTCCCTGAGCGTGCGGAATCCTCCGCGCTCCAACTTCAGAAGAGCGGTCCGGAAGGTCTCCGCAACCTCGCCGAGGTTGCCGCCGAAAGAAAGAAGAACCGGATTGTGCGACATTGAGCTTGCCTGCCTGTCTGAAACGAAAAAGCTCCGCACGGGGCGGAGCCTTTCCGGAAACGCGGGAAATCACGCGTTGAACTTGAACGCCTTGACGGCGCCGACGGATTCCTTCATCGCCTTCAGATCGGCGTCCGAAATATCGGAGCAGACCTTGATGACTGCGAGAGAATTGCCGCTCTTCAGGTTCTGCGGAGCGCGGATGTCGATGATGTTCACGCCCTTCGCGCTCAGAGCGCCGGAGAGCTTCGCAATCACGCCCGGAGCATCCGTGTACTCGAAGAACAGCGTGTAGCCGGACGGTTCCAGATAGAGACGGTCGAAGTCGTTGAAACGGGAAATCATCATCTTGCCTTCGGTGATCGTTCCGCGGACGGAAACCTTGTCCGCGGCCGAAACGAGGTCGATGGTGATGGATTCGCCGTAGTTCTTGGCGTCATCGACCGGACGGTTGACGAGTTCGACGCCGCGGCTAGTCAGGAACTCCTGAGCGTCTTTGGCGTCGAGGTACGGATCGAAGTCGCCGCTGAGACCGGCGCAGATCGGAGCGGTCATCCATTTTGCGAACTTGGCAAGGGCGCCGTAGAAGCTGGTTTCGATCCTGCTGATCTTCGCATCGCCCATCGCGGCTTTCGCGAGCTTGGCGAGGGAAGAAGCGAGGTGCTGATACTCGGCGTTGAGTCCATCGGGAACACCCTTGTTGACGACACAGGTGGTCACGCCGTTTTCAAAGTAGGCGACGGTCTGCTCGGCGGCGCGTTTTGCGGCGACGAAGTTCGCCTCCTTTGTGCTGGCGCCGAGGTGCGGAGCCATGACGTCGGCGACGTCGGCAATGGATTTTTCGCCTTCCGCGTCTTTCTTGTAGACGTCGTTGCAGTAGATGATGCCTTTTTCCGCTTTGAATTTGCGGAGAGCGTCTTCATTGATGATTCCGGCGCGTGCGCAGTTGACGATCATGACGCCCTTTTTCACGAGAGCGAGGAGCTTTTCATTGACCATGCCGCGGGTGGCGTCGTTTTCGGGAACGTGGAGGGAGATGACGTCGGCCTTCTCGAAAATCTCTTCCACGGAGGTGAGTTTGACGCCGATTTCGTCGGCCATTTCCCTGGTGATCATGGGGTCGAAGCCGAGAACGTTGACTTCGAATCCGGAGGTGCGTTTGACGAGCAGACGGCCGATGTGACCGAGACCGATAATGCCGAGGGTCTTGCCCGTGAGCTCGCGTCCCATGAAGGATTTCTTTTCCCACTTTCCGGCGCGGGTGGAGATGTCGGCGGGAATGAGCTTGCGGTAGGCCGCGAGGATCATCGCGACGACTTCCTCGGCGACGGCATTGGAGTTTGCGCCCGGGGTGTTCATGACATCGATGTTTTTGCGGCGGGCGTACTTGATGTCGATGTTGTCATAACCCGCTCCGGCGCGGACGACGAGCTTGAGCGAGGGGAGAAGATCCATGATCTCCGGAGTGACTTTTTCGCTTCGGACGATGATGGATTCCGCATCGGAATTCGCTTTTGCGAGATCCGCGAACGGGGTCTCCATGTCCTGAACGACGGTGAAGCCTTTGGCTGTGAGGATTTCGGAAACTACTTTGTCGAGTTTCGTCGGAATAAGAACTTTTTTCATTGACATTCTCCCTTTCGGTTTTTCTATCATCCTATAAGATACTCCCGAAACGGCGTTCTTGCAAGTTTTTTTACGGAAAAAATCGCCGTTATTGCCGTAAACTCCGGGAAATTGCGCATATTTG
>URNE01000032.1 GCA_900549045.1 uncultured bacterium
AGGCGCAGCGATTTCCGCGGTCCGGATTGACGGCGTTTCCCATGAATTCGCAACGATTCCCTGTGTTGTTGAAGATGTCACCGAGATTGTTTTGAATCTCAAAAGAGTCAAGCTGAATCTTCACGGAGAGGCTCCCAAACTTCTTGAAATCAAGAAAAACAAGGCCGGCGAAGTCACCGCTGCCGATATCGTCTGCGACGGTACCGTTGAGGTCCTCAATCCCGAGCAGGTCATCTGCACCCTTGACAAGGATGTTCCGTTCCGTGCGGAAATCGAAGTCTCCAAGGGCCGCGGATGGGTCCCGGCGGAAAAGAACAAACGCCCCGACCACCCGCAGGGAACAATCGTGATCGACAGTCTGTTCAGCCCCGTCACCCATGTCCGCTACCAGGTCGGCGCCGCCCGTGTCGGCGAAGAAACCGAAATGGACAGCCTGGTCATGGAGATCTACACCGACGGACGAATCTCCGCCAAAGACGCCATCGAAAAGGCCGCCAAGATCCTGAAGGATCATCTCAGACCCTTCATGGGTTCGCAGGCCAGCGATGACGACACGCTGTCGACCATCAGCGACGAGGACCAGAAGCTCTTCAAGATTCTCTCGCAGAATGTTGAAGTCCTCGACCTCTCCGTCCGCGCTATGAACTGCCTGAACAATGCGAACATCAAGACTCTCGCCGAGCTCTGCATCAGAACCGAGAACCGGATGCTCAAATTCCGCAACTTCGGCAAGAAGTCCCTTGACGAAATCAAGGAAAAACTGCACGGCATGAACCTCTCTCTGGGCATGACCTTCAGCGAGGAACTCGTCAATGCAATTCAGGCGGAAGCGGATCGCGTGAACAACGCGAACGGCAACAACGCCGGCAACGGCAATGCCGAAGGCGGCGAAGGCGCCGAGGGCGAAGGCGAAGAAGCCGATGCCCAGAACGAAAACAATAATTCCACTCCCAAAAAAGAAGAAGAGGAGGCCTGATAAATCATGCGTCACCTTAAACATACCGCCAAGCTGGGCCGCAACTGCGGTCACAGAAAAGCGCTGCTGGTGAACCTCGCCTGCTCCATCATCGAGCACGAACAGGTTCAGACCACCATCCCGAGAGCGAAGGAAGTCCGCCGCCTCGTCGATCGTCTCATCTCGTTTGCCAAAAAGGGCACCGAGCACCACCGCAGACTCACGATCGCCAAGCTCAAAGTCAACACGCCTTCCGACAAGGCCCAGACCAAGAAGCTTGTCGTCGAAAAGCTGTTCTCCGATCTCGCTAAGCGCTTTGAGAAGAGAAACGGCGGCTACACCCGCATCATCCGCACCGGTTACCGTATCGGTGACGGCGCGGAAGCCTGCCTGATTCAGCTCGTCGAGGCCGATGCTCCGGCAGCCGCTGAAGAGAAGAAAGAAGAAGCCGCGAACTAATCCGCCCTTCTCTTTCCGATCCCGATTCACGAAGCCCCGACCCGTTCGGGGCTTTTTCATAATCTCGAAAAAAATCTTTTTAAAGAATGCCCCGGATTGCAAAATAAAAATCTTCTTTTCCGGAATAGTTTGCATTTTCTATTTGAATCTTGACTGTTTCAGTGATAGATTACCGGGAATTATAAAAACGCAAACAACTCAAACCAAGGAGTTTTCAATGAGCAAGATTCGCGCAGAACACATTTTTACTTCGGAATCGGTTTCCGAAGGGCATCCCGACAAAGTTTCCGATCAGATCTCCGATGCGATCCTCGACGCCTGCCTGGCTCAGGATCCCGAGAGCCGCGTGGCTTGTGAAACTCTCTGCACAACCGACCTCGTTGTCGTTTCCGGTGAAATCACCACCAAGGCGAAAGTCAACTGGGAGGCCGTCGTCCGCGGTGTCGTCGCCGATATCGGCTACACCTCCGCCGACATCGGTTTCTCCGCAGAGTCCTGCAAGGTCTTCATCTGCATCCACTCCCAGTCCGGCGACATCTCCCAGGGCGTGACCGAGGGCGAAGGTCTCTTCAAGGAACAGGGCGCGGGCGACCAGGGCATGATGTTCGGTTATGCCAGCAATGAAACCAAAGAACTCATGCCGGCTACCATCCTCTATTCTCACAGAATTGTCGAGGAACTCGCACGTCTCCGCAAGTCCGAACCCGAAAAGTACGGCTATCTCCGCCCCGATTCCAAGAGCCAGGTTTCCATGCTCTACAAGGACGGCAAGCCGGTCAAGGTCACCACGGTCGTCGTTTCGCACCAGCACTCCGACGACATGGACATCAACGTTTTCACCCAGGTCGTCAAGGACGTCGTCAAGAAGGTGATTCCCGCTGAATTCCTCAATGACGACATCCAGTACTATGTGAACCCGACCGGACGCTTCGTCATCGGCGGACCGAACGGCGACACCGGCGTGACCGGACGCAAAATCATCGTCGACACCTACGGCGGCGTCGGCTCCCACGGCGGAGGCGCCTTCTCCGGAAAAGACCCCTCCAAGGTTGACCGTTCCGCTGCTTACATGTGCCGTTACATTGCCAAGAACATCGTTGCCGCCGGACTCGCCGACAAGTGCGAAATCCAGGTCGCTTACGCAATCGGCGTGGCGAAGCCGCTCTCCATCAACGTCGACACTTACGGAACGGGAAAGATCCGCAACGACGCCGATCTCGAAAAGGTCGTGGAGAAAGTCTTCGATCTCCGCCCGGCGGCGATTCTCGCGAAACTCGATCTGAAGCATCCGGCAAAGAACGGCTGGGCATATCGCCGGACCGCCGCGTACGGACATTTCGGCCGTGCCGGATTCCCCTGGGAGAAGACCGATATGGTCGACGCTCTCAAGGCCGCCGCAGCCGAATATCTGAAATAAGCGGTCCGGACCAATGACATCCGGAAAGAAAAAAATTCTGGGCTTCGGCTCCGCGCTCCTCGACGTTCTCGCCAACGTCGAGGATGATTATCTGAAGACCATCGGCGGCGAAAAGGGCGGCATGGTGATGATCGATGCGAAAACTGCCGATCATCTCAGCGCCACGCTTCCCGCCACGCGCAAGGTGGTCGGCGGTTCGGCCGCGAACACGATCGCCGGACTTCAGAAGCTCGGCATGAAAACCGCGTTCCTCGGCAAAGTCGGCGCCGATGCGGAGGGCGATTTTTACCGTGCGGAATTTGAACGCATGGGCGGAGATGCTTCCCGCTTCAAAACCGTTGCGGACGTCCGGACCGGACGCTGCATCAGTCTCATCACGCCTGATTCCGAACGCACGATGCGCACCGATCTCGGCGCCGCGGCGACCTTCAAGGTCACGGAAATCACGGCGGAGGACTTCCGCGGAATCAGTCACGTTCATGTGGAAGGCTACATGCTCTTCAACATGGATGTTTTTCTGCATGTCCTGAAGCTTGCAAAGGACCATGGCGCAACGGTCAGTCTCGACCTCGCGTCGTTTGAAGTCGTCCGCATCTTCCGCGACAAGCTCGACGACATTCTCCGCCGTTATGTGGATGTCGTATTTGCAAACGAGGACGAGGCGCGCGAATTTCTCGGCGTCAAGGGAGAAATCGATCCGGCGCAGGCGGCGGACGCTCTGCTGGAATTCTGCGGAACCGCCGCCGTCAAGCTCGGCAAACGCGGAGCTTGCCTCAAGAGCGCGAAAGAAACTGCAACCGTCAGTTCGGAACTTGTGACCGCGATTGACACCACGGGTGCGGGTGACCTCTGGCAGGCCGGCTTCCTCTATGCGTGGCTCAACGGCTACTCGCTCGAAACCGCCGGAAAAATGGGCGCAATCCTCGGCGCGGAAGTCGTCCAGGTCATCGGCGCGGCAATCCCGCCGTTCCGCTGGGAACCCATCCGCGCACGCTTCCAGAAGCTCATCTATCAGGATTCAAAATAAGGACAGTCTAAATGGCAATGAAATCTGCTGCAGAAAAGACCACGGCGAAGAAAACCGCCGCAAAGAAAACGGCTCCGGTGAAAACCGCCGCCAAGAAAGCCCCTGCGAAAAAGGCGGCTCCGTTTACCGATTACAAAGTCCGCGACATCGGTCTTGCCGAAGCCGGACGCAAGGAGCTCGACATAGCCGAGCACGAAATGCCCGGGCTGATGGCCGTCCGCGCAAAATACGGAAAGAAAAAACCGCTCAAGGGCGTCAAGATCATGGGAAGTCTCCACATGACAGTTCAGACTGCCGTCCTGATCGAAACCCTCGTGGAACTCGGCGCCGACGTCCGCTGGGCCTCCTGCAACATCTTCTCGACGCAGGACCAGGCCGCCGCCGCCATCGCAAAACGCGGAATTCCCGTGTTCGCATGGAAGGGCGAGACCCTCGAAGAGTACTGGGACTGCACCCTCCGCGCCATGACCTGGCCCGACGGTTCCGGCCCCGATCAGATCGTTGACGACGGCGGCGATGCAACGCTTCTCATTCACCAGGGCGTCAAAGCGGAAAAGGATCCGAAGTTCCTCAACCGCAAACCCTCCTGCGAAGAAGAGGGCGTCATCATCAACCTGCTCAAAAAGACCCTTAAAGAGGATCCGAAGCGCTGGAGCAAGGTTGCAAAGAACGTTCGCGGCGTCTCCGAAGAGACTACCACGGGCGTGCACCGTCTGATCCAGATGGAAGAGCGCGGCGAGCTGCTCTTCCCTGCAATCAACGTCAACGACTCTGTGACAAAATCCAAGTTCGACAACATCTACGGCTGCCGCCACTCCCTGACCGACGGCATCAAGCGCGCGCTTGACGTGATGCTCTCCGGCAAGCAGGCCGTCGTCTGCGGTTACGGCGACGTCGGCAAGGGCTGTGCCGAAGCGCTCTCCAACGAACGCGCCCGCGTCGTCGTGACGGAAATCGACCCGATCTGCGCTCTCCAGGCATGCATGGCCGGCTACACGGTCGCCACGGTTGAGGACGCCCTTCCGACCGCCGACCTCTATGTCACCACCACCGGCAACTGCCACATCATTACGGCGGAGCACATGTCGAAGATGAAAGATCAGGCGATCGTCTGCAACATCGGTCATTTCGACAACGAAATCGAAGTCGCCAAGCTCAAAGCCTGGCCCGGCGTCAAGGTCACCGAAATCAAGGGACACGAGTGCCCGGTCCACATGTTCACCTATCCCGACGGCCACAGCATCTATCTGCTCGCCGAAGGACGCCTTGTGAATCTCGGCTGCGCGACGGGGCATCCGAGCTTTGTGATGAGCTGCTCGTTCGCGAACCAGTCTCTTGCCCAGATCGCACTTGCGACCAGGAAGCACGAAGTCAAGGTCTACCGCCTCCCGAAGGAACTCGACGAGGAAGTCGCCGCGCTCCATCTGGAGAAGCTCAACGCCAAGCTCACGAAGCTGACGAAGGAGCAGGCGGATTACATCGGCGTCAAGGTCAACGGACCGTACAAGCCGGATTACTACCGCTATTGATCTGCGGAATCACAGACGGGACGTCGGTTTGCGCCGCGTCCCGCTTTTCATTTTAAAGGTTTTTCATGTTTGATTTTTTCTTCAGCGGATTTTCCGCGTTCGACCTTTCGATGCTGATTGTTTCGGCGATTCTGATCGGGCTGAACAAAACCGGCATTCCGGGGCTTGGTCTGGTTCCGGTTCTGCTGTTGACGATGGTGTTCCCGACGCGTCTTTCGACGGGACTTCAGCTTCTGATGCTCTGCATGGCGGACGTCGCCGCAGTCGTCTGGTACCGGCGCAGTGCGAACTGGAAGCTGATTCTGCGTCTGGTTCCGTCCGCCGCAGTCGGACTCGGGCTGGGAGCAGTTCTGGTTTCGGTTCTGAACGATTATGCCATGGCGAAAGCGATCGGCGCGATCGTGGTTCTGCTCTGCTGCATCAGCATTGTGCGCGATTATGTGCTGAAAGATAAAACGGTTCCCGCGCATTGGGCCGTCGGTGCGGGCGCCGGTCTTCTTGCCGGGTTCACGACCATGGTTGCGAATGCCGCCGGTCCGGTTGCCGCGCTCTATTTTCTTGCCTTGAAACTCGACAAGAAGGAATATGTGGGAACCGGCGCGTGGTTTTTTCTGATCATGAACTGGACGAAGCTTCCGTGCTTCATCCTTCAGGAGCGGATAACGTATCAGTCGTTCAAAGCGGATCTTGCGATGATTCCGTTCATTCTTCTCGGCGCGGCGGTCGGGATCCTGTGTCTGAAACATATTTCGCAGGCATGGTTCAACAAAATCGTTCTCGTCTTCTCGATTCTCGCCGGTCTGAAGCTGCTGATCTGGTAAAATTGCAGGTGTTCGTTTAAAAATTTGCAAAATGGAAAAGGGGATGTATAGTAACCCCGGCCATCGTGTTTCAACAAAGGAGGAAAACTATGGAACTCAAATATCTGAATCCCCTGATGAAGAGGGGCAGCGATTTTCTGCAGTGCAAATACCCCGTTCTCTGCGGTGCGATGACATGGGTGTCGGAACCGAATCTCGTCGCGGCGGTCTGCAACTCCGGATGCTTCGGATGTCTCGCCGGCGGAAACGCTCCCACGGAAATCCTGCGCCAGCAGATCGAACAGGTCCGCTCGCTGACAAAAAATCCGTTCGCGGTCAATCTCATCACCATTGCCCCGGCATATCTTGATCATCTCGCGATGCTCAAAGAGGCGAAGGTTCCCTACATCGTCTTCGCCGGAAGTTTCCCGAAGGAAAAAGAGGTGCTTGCGGCAAAGGAGACAGGGGCGAAAGTCCTCTGCTTCGCATCGACCGTTTCGATTGCGGAGCGCATGATTAAATTCGGCGCGGACGCCATCATTCTCGAAGGCAGCGAGGCCGGCGGACACATCGGACATGTCTCGTCCATCGTTCTGATGCAGCAGGTGCTCTTCCGTTTTGCGGATCAGGTGCCGATGTTCTGCGCGGGCGGAATCGCAACCGGAAAGATGATCGCGCACACTCTGCTCATGGGCGCGGCCGGCGTTCAGCTCGGAACCCGTTTCGTCATGACCGAAGAGTGCAAAGTTCATCCGAAGTTCAAAGAAGTGTTCAGCCGCGCGAATGCGCGCGACGCCGTCTCCACGCCGCAGTTCGATTCCCGTCTGCCCGTCGTCGCGGTCCGTGCGCTCCGCAACAAGGGAACCGATGAATTCGGCAAGCTCCAGCTTGCTCTGCTCAAGAAGCTGGAAGCGGGTGAGATTCACCGCCAGGAAGCGCAGGAACAGGTTGAAAAGTTCTGGATCGGCGCGCTTCGCAGAGCCGCAGTCGAGGGCGATACCGACAACGGTTCGCTGATGGCCGGACAGTCCGTCGGGCTGGTGGACAAGGTCGTTCCCATCCGCGATCTCGTCTCCGAGCTGCTGACCGATGCGGAAAAGGAACTTGAACAGGTTCGTTCCAAACTCTGCTGAAAAAATCTTTTAAATTTGAAAAGCCCCTCGTCTGCGAAAACAGACGAGGGGCTTTTTTTCGCAGGAAGCCTCCTGCATGATCGATTGTTCTTTTGGCGCGGGGATTACTTGCGGATGAGCTCGTAGGCCATTGCGCTGTAGAGTCCGGAGTCGGCAGTGAAAGTTACGACGCCGTTTTCCTCTTTAAAGGGAACGGAGGCGAGAACTTTTCCGTTGACGTCCAGAGCATTGATCCGAAGTTTTCCTTTTCCGGAATTTTTCAGAGAAATTTCAGCTTTGCTCTTTTTCAGAAGATAGGGATGCATGTTGCCCCAGTTGTAGACGATGAAGCTGTCGCCGAGACGCGTTTTTCTGCGTCCCGTCGCCTGGATGTCGGTCAGGTGGAAGACGACGGCTTTTTCGGTGTCCGCCAGCGTTTTGTCATCCAGTGCGCTTGCGAAAACCGTGCAGAGTCCGGTGCTTCCGGAGACGGAGAGGCGGTTTCCCTTCATCTCTTTTCCGGTGACAAGGAAGCCTTCGCTTTTCGGCGTAACGACTTTGATCGTCCGGCTTGCGGCATCGATGCTGATTTCTCCGGTGCTGCTGACAATCCGTCCTTTTTCCGGCTGATAGATTCCGTTTCCGGAGACTTTGAGCGGGCGGTCGCTTTCAAGGGAAGAGAGAGAGATTCCGTTGACAGGGACCTCATCAGCGAAATCAGTGGCGATTTTGGTGAAAAATGCCAGATTGTGGAATTTGCCGGGAATATCGGATTCCATTTCCGAGCGGTGGTAGCCGTAGCTCTGAACAGTTTTCTTTTTGTAGTCCAGCGGAGTGACGGTCAGGATTTTGAGAGTTTTGGCATCAGCCTGCCGGACGTCGCCGCGCATGTAGAGAAGGGTTATGATGCGCTGGGAAAGGTTGCGGACCGGATCGGTCATGACTCCGAACCAGCCGAGGTGTGCGCCGGTTTCGTTAATGGAGTTCCAGCGGGTTCTGTGACTGTAGCCGGCGAAGTCGAATACGTATATTCCGGAGGCGTTCTGGAATGCGGAGAGACTGCCCATGGCAAGTCCGCCTTCACTGCGGAATTCATTGGGCGCGCAGAAGTTGTATTCCGTCACGGTGAACGGTTTGTCCTTGATGCGGGACGCAAAGCAGGCTGTCATGTTTTTATACAGAACCGACGCCATTCCTGCATTGACATAGCTGCTCGGGAAGCTCCATGCGGAGCCGAGGGCACGGGGATGCGAGAAGTAGTAATGGTTGTCCACATAATCGAATTCCTTGCGCGGGAAAGCGTAGATGGAACGGTTTGTGCAGGAAATGTCGGACGTCGGCTGGCGGATTCCCATAGCCCGCAGAGCGGCGGTCATTTCCCTGTAGATTTTAACCTGATGTTCGTTGAGGAAACGGGTGTAGAGTTCAAGTCCGGGGCGTTCCGGCGGCGTGATTCCCTGAGCCTGGCACCATGCCGCAAAGTTTTCGCGGATGTTTCCGTGCTGAACGGGATCGGTGTTCGGGTACTTGAACTGTTCGTGAGTGGTCATCATCGGGTCTTCGTTGATGAGACCGATTGTGGTCAGGGCGGGGTCGTCTTTCAGGGCAAGACCTGTGTAAGGGTTGACGGGAGTCAGCATGGTGCGCGCGAAATTCATGAGATTGTCGCGCATGGATTTGTCGAACATCATCCGGGATTTGACTTCGAACATGCCGTTGAATTTTTCCGGAAAACCCTTCGTGCGGCAGGTGTAAAGGTCAATGGTCGTGTAAATTCCGCGTTTTTTCAGCGCGGCGACAAGATAGTGCAGGTTGTCGAGGCGTTTCGGGTCAACAGAACCGTCGGTTTTCGATGCATCGACGAGGTCGGCGTCGAAATGATGCAGACGGGCCGCATTGAATCCGTAAGAAGCCATCAGATCTGCGAGAATGTCCGCTTCCTGATGTGTGTATCGGGTTGCGATGTCGTTGCAGAGGTTGCCGCCGTTGAAGCGGACCGGAATGCCGGGCCGGTTTTCAAAAACGAAGTTCTCTCCTTCACTTTTTACAAAACCGTATTTTCCGGCAGGCGCGTCCAGCAGGAAGGAAAAGTCGAGAGTGCTTCCGGCGACACGGCGTTTTCGTTCAACGGTCATGGTGAATTCCTGCCAGTCACGGGGATCCATGACGACGGGAACTTCAACGGCTTCCGCATCCGGTTCGGGGAAGGGAATGTATTCTGCCCGAACACCGGAGATCGCGGCAATCATCCAGACGGAATTGCCGGAACTTGAGAGGGTCAGCGATTCAATCGGTTTGCGGATATCCGCCGGGAAGCGGCTGATGTAGAGGCCGAGAAATGCGTTGCGGTTCTGCCCCTGCCAGGCAACAGCGGCATTGCGCACGGATTTCGGTTCCCACCAGTTCGCGACATCCTGTCTGTCAACGACGGGGACAAGGTCGGATGAACCGTCCTGATAATTTATCTTGATTTTCCCTACCTCTTTTTTCATGGGCCATGCATCGGCGTGAAGAAAATAGAGCTGGCGGAACTTTTTCCCTCCGACGGGAACCGTAACCTGTTTCGGGAAATACGGGCGTTCCGGATTGCCGAGAACGATTGCGGATTTTCCGTTGTTGGACGCGGGATCGACAACCTCGAACGGGACGTTGATGAAAACCCGTTTTCCCGGCGTGAGCATGCTCAGATCGTTGTCCGGCCCCTGGTCGGTCCAGCCCCCCTTCCTGTCGTTCGGAATATCGTCTTTGAAGCCCATGTTCATTGCGGAGCGCAGATTCAGCGTTTCCGCTTCGTAAGGCAGATAGGAGACTGTAAATTCCGCATTGATTTCGGAGACGGAGCCCTGTTTCAGATAGAGCCGCAGATTTCCTGTTCCGGTTCCGTATTTGCATGCCATTGCGGGGGCGGTTACGCCGGAGATGATGAGTTCGCCGCGGTGAAGCGGAACTGTCACCTTGCGGAGAGCGCAGTCCTTTTGCGAAGACCAGATCCAGCCGCCTTTATGTGCGCGCGGATAAATCAGCGGTTTGCTCCAGAACGCTTTTTCTTTGCAGAGTTCCAGTCTGACGGGGGTGTCCAGAAGCGCGGAGTTCATGCGGATGCTGATGAAGCTCTCTTTGAGTTCGGCCGGAGTGTCGCGTTTCAGGGAAATCGTGCAGCGGATGGAGTTTTCCGCCGTTTTCTCCGCGGATGCCGCATAGCGGAAATCCGCGCCGCCGATTGGAATTTCTCCGGACTGGCTGAACTTCTCCTGTTTGAGCTGTTTCGCTTTTGGGGTCGACATCAGATCCATGAAATCAATCAGAACCTGCTGGTCGTTCTTCTTTCGCCTCTGTGTGGAATCAAAGGCCGCCGTGGATGCGTTTTCCCGTTCGATGATTTCAATTCCGCCCGGGATGAGACGGATGTTTGAAGTCAGCTGCTGAGCGGAGAGCATGACGCCTCCGAAAAGCAGGAGCGGAAGAATCAGTTGTTTTTTCATTTTTTTTTATCCTCACTTTTGTTTTAAAGTTGCATAATGTTCAAAGCTTCATCCCGGACTTTTTCTCCGGCGGAAAATTTGCAGCGGGAAACAAGCGAGCCTTTGGAAAGGGAACCCGCACTGCAGTCCAGCATCAGCGCGTTTGCATTTCCGGCGTGACGCAGATGAACCATGGAATCCGCTCCGTTCGTAAAATAGAATTGACATTTCTCGCCGGTAGAAGGAGCAATGCGGAGAGAATCAATGTAAAGCATGACGGAAGAGGGGGTTGCGCCCGGGACACAAGTCAGGTTCAGTTTCTGGACCGCGGTCCGCTTTGCCGGCTTCTGAACGCTCCAGCCTCCGCTGAGCCAGGCGTTCATGGCGTAAGTCCTGTATGGAGGTTCTCCGGAAGAATCCAGCGCCGGATCGCCGACGATGTCATAAGGGCAGCGGTAATTGACATAACCGGCATATTTCCATTCCAGTTCCGGTTTGCTCCGGTCAATGCCTCTGAGGTATTGTGCCCACGCACCGACGGCAGGCAGATAGTCGTCGTATGCATCCGCATAAAAAGTCGTCTGCAGACCGCATGTTTTCAAATTGTTGATGCAGCTGATGCTTCGCGCTTTTTTGCGGGCGGAATTCAGAGCCGGCATCAGAATTCCGGCTAAGATGGCGATGATCGCAATCGTTACAGGAATCTGCATCGCAGCGTTTTGATTTATTTGCCGTCAGCAGGAGCTTCCGGAAGAAATATCTGCCGATCCGTCACTTCCGCAAGAACTCTCATTTGAGAAATAGCAACCCGGTTCAACTTCAGTAGTCGTTCTCCTT
>URNE01000033.1 GCA_900549045.1 uncultured bacterium
CCCAAATAGTGTTCTTTCGCACGGAGTCAATATCCTCCCAATCGTCTATTAAATCTAAAGCAAAGTAAGGTCCTTCTTGTTTTGAAGAAACTTCTATTATTTGTTCGGGGAATACTCCGTGCTGTTCTGTGTACTTCTGCAGCGCCATCTCAATCAGCTTGATTGTGGTTTTCGTCTGGGTTTCGGCGACTTTGTTGCGGACGTAGCTGGTGATGCCGAGTCCGGTTGCGGTGAGGATGCCGATAATCGAAACGGCAACGAGAATTTCCACAAGAGTGTAGGGTTTGCGCATGTCTGTTCTCCTTGATTTGAGGTAGTATATCACCGGAAATGCGTTCTGTCAAGCGGTATTTAGACGGGAGGGCCGTTCTTGCGGAATTCCCGCGGCGAGACTCCGAAATGACGGCGGAAAAAGCGCGAAAAATAAAATTCGCTGCAGAATTTCAGTTCGTCCGCAACCTCGCGGATGTTCCGCTCTCCTCCGGAAAGAAGGTGCGCCGCCCGGCGCGCAAGAAGACGGTTGAAGAACAGCTTCGGACTCTCCCCCGTGTCCGCCGTGAATTTTTTGATGAACGTCTCGCGGTTCATCCGCATCACTTCAGCCATCTGCGCGATGTCGATTCCCATGTATGTGTTCCGCTGCAGAAAAGCGAACAGCGGTTCGTAGCGCGTGTAGGAGGGAAGATGATTTTTTTCCAGTTCCGGAGCTCCGGGCAGACAGCGCAGAATTGCATCCCAGCAGAGAGTGCGGAGCGATGCGGTCATGTTCAGACGCGTGGGCTTTTCCAGCATTTGGCGGATCAGATCGCAACGTTCCCGGTTCTCCTCGTGCCACATGCGTTTCCGCTGTTCCAGAAGATCGATTCCGTAATAAAGTTCCAGGTTGAAATGGATGGAAAGCAGAAGCAGGGATTCGTTCTGATCGTGCGTGATCTCGTGAAATGCAGGCAGCAGAACAGCGGTATTCCGTTTCAGCGGGACCGTGTCGTTCCGGTGCTGAAACGAGGAGTCGCCGTCGCTCTCCAGGATGCAGACCAGCCGGTTGAGGGGGAAACAGCTTTTCCACTTTCCCGAGTTGCGTCCGTAATAAAACGTGTTGAAGTGCAGCTCCAGCTGATTGCAGAAGGGGTGAATTCCGTATTCGTTAAAACTTGTCAGTTGAATGATGCCCACGATGCGGCTCCTTTTTTCAGAATATAGTCCGCATTTCGCGAAAAGCAATGGAGAGATACTCAAAAAGATATGTTTTTTGCGTTTTTGTGCATTCTCTTTTTGAAAATCCGGTGTATTGTATCAGAAAAGCAAGGAGGTTCGTATGCAGAAGACATTTGAAGAACTCAAGACGTATTTGGAAAACCAGTATCAGCATTCGTGCATCGATCCGGATTCCGGAATTGATCCCGAACTGCAGAAGACTCAGATTTTTGAATACTACCGGACCCACCGTGATGAACCGCTGATCACCGTCCGCGCAAAGTCTCTCGCCCGCCTGATGCGCGAAACGCGGATTGGCGTCGACCCGCTCGACCGCTTCGCCGATCAGATGAACGGCGGAATCTTCTACGAGCTCCGCGAAGAGATTAAAAAGGACGCCTATTCCGTCTTTTCGCAGGAGTTCTGGCGCGGTGTTTCGGAGTACTGGGAGACCGGAACCTTCATGTCCTGGCTTGATATCAGTCACACAGCGCCCGACTGGGCAAGCATTCTGAGACTCGGTGCGCCCGGACTTCTCGCCCGTGCCGAAGGTGCGCGCAAGGAGGCGAAAACGGAGAAGGAACGCGTTTTCTGCGACGCCGCGATCTGCGTGCTCGAGGCTTTTCTGGAGCTTCTCCGCCGTTTCGCCGCGCAGGCGGAAAAGGTGAACGCACCCGACGTCGCGGAAGTTTTTCACGCCCTCACGGAACGCCCGCCGCAGACTTTCCGCGAGGCGCTCCAGCTGGCGATCATCTACGACCGCTGTCAGGAAATCGAAGGCGAACCGCTGCGTTCGCAAGGGCATTTCGACCGTCTGTTTTGGCCGTTCTACCGCCGTGATCTTGAGCAGGGAGTCCTGACGCGCGAGGAGGCGAAGGAACTTCTGAAATTCATGTGGACGAAGATTTATGCGCAGATGAATCCGAACGGGAAAAACTTCTGTTTCGGCGGACTCGCCGCGCCCGGAGTCGACGCCTGCAACGACCTTACAAAACTCTGCTTTGAAGTTCATTTTGAGCTGAACCGCATCAATCCGAAACTATCGTTCCGCGTCCACAAAAACACGCCGGATGCGATGCTGCGCCAGGTGACGGATTCCGTCCGGTCCGGCAGAACTGCCGTTGTATTCAGCAACGACGACCTGGCGTTCGAGATGCTCCGCCGCCGCGGGAAAACGGAAGAGGATATTTACAACTACACGCTCATCGGCTGCTACGAGCCCGCGATTCTCGGGCGCGAAATGTGCTGTTCCATGTCTGCCTGGGGAAGCATGGTAAAACCGTTTGAGGCGGTGTTCAACAACGGCTGCGCGTTCACCGGCGAGCGGCTCGGTCCCGAATGTGCGCTTCCCGCAAATTACGCGGAATTCGAGGCGGAATACTTCCGTCAGCTCGACCACGAACTCGTCACCGCAATGGAACGGACGAAGGTTTTCGAGCGGTTCTGGGATAAAGTCAATCCGTCGCCGCTCCTCTCTTCGACGATGCCCGACTGCATGGCGTCGCGCCGCGACGTCTCCGATGCGGGGACGCGCTACAACACCAGCGGCGTCATGCTCGCCGGACTCGGCACGGTGGTGGACTCTCTCGCCGCCGTCCGGATGCTGGTTGACGAACGCAAACTCTGCACCGTCGCGGAACTTGCGCAGATTCTCAGGAACGACTGGAAGGATGCGGAACATCTGCGTCTGCTTGCGCTCAAGCGCGCCCCGAAGTGGGGCAACGGCGATCCGCGGGCGGATGAGCTCGGAACAAAGCTCATGACATTCGTCTGCAACCGCATCAACCATACGCCGAACGCGCGCGGCGGAACGTTCCAGACGGGCGAATGGTCGATTGACAACAATTTCACGTTCGGACACAAGACCGGCGCCACGCCGGACGGGCGTCATGCGGGCGATCCGTTTTCGCGCAATACCGGCGCATCGATCGGCATGGAGAAGCACGGCGTGACCGCGTTATTGAATTCCGCGGTGAAATTCGACCAGGCGGAATGTCCGGACGGCGCGGTGCTCGACGTCATGCTGCATCCGAGCGCGGTTTCCGGTTCCGACGGCGCGGATGTGATCGCCGGACTTGTCCGTTCCTATTTTGCCGCCGGCGGACTGATGATTCAGTTCAACATCCTGAATGCGGAAGACCTCAGGAAGGCGCAGGAGGAACCGGAAAAGTATGACGACGTCCAGGTGCGCGTCTGCGGCTGGAACAACAAGTTCGTCAATCTTTCGCACGAGGAGCAGAACGCGTTCATCGCGCAGGCGGAGGCGCAGCAATGAGCACCGCGCGAATCGTCGATGTCAAGCATTTCGCCGTACATGACGGCCCCGGAATCCGCTCCACGGTTTTCCTGAAGGGGTGTCCGCTGCGCTGTCTGTGGTGTCACAATCCCGAGTCGCAGCGTCCCGGTCCGGAGCTGGCGATCCTTGCAAAATGCGTGAAATGCGGAGCCTGCGCCGCCGTCTGTCCGTGTCACCATGTGGAAAACGGCGTGCATACGCTCGACCGTGCGCGCTGCATCGCCTGCGGAAAGTGCGTGGATGCGTGTCTGTATGATGCGCTTGTGCTTTACGGACGCACCGTTTCGCCGGAGGAATTGATGCCGGAGCTTCTTGCCGACCGCGTCTTCTATGCTCAGAGCGGTGGAGGCGTGACGGTTTCCGGCGGCGAGCCGCTGCTGCATCCGGAGTTCTGCGCGGAGCTTTTCGAACTTCTGCGCCGCGAGGGCGTATCCTGCGCGGCGGATACCTGCGGCGAAGTCCCGTGGAGCGCATTTGAAACGGTTCTCCCGCTCACCGATCTGTTTCTGTACGACTTGAAACAGATGAATCCGGAGGCGCACAAAGCCTGCACGGGCGTCGGGAATCAGCGGATTCTGGAGAACCTGCGCCGTCTTTCGGAGACGGGCAAGCCGATTGAAATCCGGATGCCGATCGTCCCCGGTCTCAATGATTCGGAAGAGGAAATGGAGTCGGCCGGAAGTTTCCTCGGCGGACTTTCGAACATCACGGGCGTGCGCCTGCTGGCGTATCACTCGTTCGCCCGTTCGAAGTATGCTTCCGTCGGACATCCCGACACCATGCCGGATGCGGAAACTCCTTCGCAGGAACGTCTTGCGCATCTCGCGGAGATTCTGCGCGGAAACGGCGTCGCCGTTCTTTAAGTTCCTTATTCATCTTGTCGGCGGAATCCGTGCTTGCGGATTCCGCTTTTTTTTCAATATCGGATCAGAACAATTTCCGGCGGACAGTTTATCCGGAGCGGAATCCAGGTCGCGCCGATTCCGGAGGAGACGATCATGGAAAAATCATGGTCTTTCAGCTCATAACATCCGTATTCGAAACGTTTCCAGTATCGCGAAGAGGTCCTCAGAGCTCCGAAAAACGGAAGGCGGAGCTGTCCGCCGTGCGTGTGTCCGCAGAGCGCAAGATGAAAGTGGGCGAGTTCATCCGGCAGGAGTTCGGCGACGGAATCGGGATTGTGCGAGAGCAGAAGACGGAAGGGCGCATCGGAATGTTCTCCGTAAAAATGCGGAATTCCGATTTTGTAATCATCGAGTCCGTAAACGCCGAGTCCGCCGCGGCGAACGGATTCATTGACGAGAATCTCCCATCCGGCGCGGTGATAAAGTTTTTCGATTTCACGGAACGGAATCCAGCTTCTGCGCCGCTTGTCCCAGTTTCCGGGAACGGCAAAACAGCCGCGCGGCGCTTTCAATCCGGCGAGCATCTCCGCCGCTGCGGGGTAGCAGACAGAGTTCGTGACGAGATCGCCGCCGAACAGCAGCGTATCCGGCTTGAGCAGGCCGACCGCTTCCGCGAGCGCTTCCGCAAGCCAGTCTGTTCCGAACCAGGAGTGGTGTGTGTGCGGGGCAAAGAGATTGCGGATGGTATGAAACTGAATGTGCGCATCGGTGAAAAAAAGAAGCGACTCTCCGCAGGGATTCGGGAGAGCCGCCGCATATTCGTTCAGGAGCAGACCGCCCGGAAGGAAGCGTCTGGAGAGACGGAAACTCCGAGGGGATGCTGTGCGCCGGAACAGCCGGGTTGAGGCGGAGCCTGTTTTCCGGTAGTCCGGCATTTGAGAATCACGCCTCTTCGGCGAGTTCTTTTCTCATGGTTTCGGGCAGGGCGGAAACCGCTTTGACCGTGCGGTCACCAAGACCGGGCAGCTTGATCTTGTCGCCGACCTTCGTGGTCGTGAGGATTTCGCCGAGTTTTGTCTTGTAGGAGATGCGGTTGTTGTCCGGATCGCCGTCGAGAGCGCCGAGAACGTAATAATCGGTTGTTTTTCCGGAAGGATCTTCGAGAGTGACGGTGGAACCGAGAATGACATGGTTGCCGATCTTGACATCTCTGAAGTTGGTTGTCTGGATGGTTGCCACGAGGTTTTCGAGTTCGGCGCGGCGGCGGTGGAGGAAGCGTCTGCGTTCCTTCGCGGCGTCGTATTCGGCGTTTTCCCGGAAGTCGCCGAATCCGCGGGCGTGTTCGATCGCCTTGACGTTTTCAGGGATCTGGACGGTGACGATGTCTTCGAGTTCCTTCGTGAGTTTGGTGAAGGACGCCTGCGAGGTGATATCGGGCTGCGCAGCCGGAGTTTCGGCTTCGCCGGCTCCCATGAGACGTTTGCCGCCTTCGTTTTCGATGTGGGCGCGGAGTTCATCGGAGTGACGCGCCAGTTTGACGAGCAAGCTCTGACATTCGCCCATCTGGAAGGTGCGGACTCGCTGGAGAGCGTCGATGATCGAGGAGATGTCGCCGTCGGCGTTCGCAATCAGGAATTTCTGGAATTCGGCCTTCTCGAACAGGGTGCGTTTGAGTTCGCGTTCCGCCGCGGTCCACTCTTTCGGGAGTCCTTCGGCGGAGATCGCCTCGGCGACATGATCCATGTCGACGATGGAGACGAGGTTGCGGGGGAGTTTGGAGCGGTTCTTCCAGAGATAGAGGAGCACGTCGGAGGAGAGGGTGTGGCGTTTCGCAATGGTCGAAGCGACGGTTTTCGGATCGAGCGCTTCAAAGAGAGTGTTGAGACTGCGGAGCGGGAGGGCGCAGCCGAGTTCCGCGAGTTCCTCTTCGGAGTAGACGACTTTCGACGCCTTCACGAATGCGGGGAGAAGCTTCATGGAGATGTGCCCCCAGACTTCGAGCTCCTTTCCGACATGAGCGGCTGCGACGTCCTCCGGCCAGAAGGGCGCTTTGCCGCGCAGAGGCTGGAACATTTCCGTGAGAACCGGCATCGGATTGACGGCGGCGAGCATCGCAATGCAGTCGCCGAGCATCGTCAGGTCTTTCGGGGAGATCGGCGTGTGGAGACGTCCGAAGAGCTTTGCAAGTTTGAGGGTCTCTTCTTCTCCGAGTTTCACGCCGCCGGAAGCTTCCTGCGGGACGAGGAGGGTGTTAAGTTCGAGGATGCTTCGGGCGTCCCAGGGGGCGCGTTTGCCGCGCGCCGCAGCTGCCTGCGGCGCCTCATTCCACCAGGTCTGGAAAGCGTCGATCGCCATGCACTCGGGAACGAGAATGCGGGTCACGATCTCTTTCAGACGGGTTTCGGAGAGGTCGGTGAGGGCGTTGTGACTGAAGATTTCCCTGAATTTCTGAACGGCGGGGAGGCGGTGTTTGTCTGGGACGAGAATGTTGAACATTTCCGGATTCGCATCGAAGAAGACGGCGGACTGAATCGCGGAGCTGACGGGGAGGGAGAGAAGGTTGCCCGCCGCGAGGGAGTTGATTCCGAGGGTCGCGGTCCCCTTGTCGATCGAGGCTACTTTGCCCCAGATTTTGGAATCGGAGAGGTAAGCGAGGCATCCGGATTTGATCTTCTGGAGCTTCTTGAGTCTCGAGGCGACTTCGGAAGCGGGAACTTCGGTGTCTCTTGCGCCGATCGCCTTCAGAACGGTCTGGCTGGAGATGTACGGCGGAAGCATGAATTTCGCCGCGTTGTGGAGCGCGTTCCGGAAGAGCTGACCTTCAAGGGCGTCTTTTTCGGCGAGTTCCACGCAGACTTTCGCCATTCCCTCGTCTTTGGAGATGCCGTCGTCCCAGGCATCGAAGAGGGAATCGAAATTGGCCTGTGCGGCCCGGAGCTCCTGCACGTCTGTCGATTTGATTTTGTTGAAAAGTTGTTGGATTTCATTTTCCTCGCCGGAAAGCGCGGCGACAATCAATTCTTCGAGTTCAGCAGCCATGGAAGCTCCTATGCATTGTTGTTTTGTTCAATATATTAAAATACACCAAAAACGTTCATTTTACAAATTTAAAGCGAAGAAAAATACGATGTTCCTTCAGATTTTTCCCTGATCCGGCAAAAAAAACGGGTTCCCCGGACTTCTCTGGGGAACCCGCTGATGGAAAAAGAGTTTCTCAGGCGAGATCTTCTTTCGAGAGGGTCTTGTCGACGATTGCGCAGACGCAGGAATCGGACCAGACGTTTTCCGCCGTTTCGATCATGTCGATGATGGTGTAGATCGGGAGAATGATGCCGAGGATGCCGATCGGCGCGCCGGTTCCGGACATCAGCGAGAGAGTCAGGAAGTAGCAGCCCATCGGAACTCCGGCGTTGCCGACTGCGGAGATCACCGAAATCAGAATCCAGAGAAGGATCGAGGGCAGGGTCAGTTCGACACCGCCGTTCTGCATGACGAACAGCGAGGTCACGAGAATGAATGCCGCGCAGCCGTTCATGTTGATCGTGCAGCAGATCGGCAGGATGAAGCGCGCGACTTCCGGTTTCGCCTTCATGTTGTTTTCCGCCGATGCGATTGTGACCGGCAGGGTCGCGGCGGAACTCTTGGTGAAGAGCGCCATCAGCACCGCCGGAAGCATGTTGCGGAACACGCGCAGAGGATTGATTCCGCGGATCAGCAGGAACAGCGGAAGAATGATGAAGAACTGAATGACGTTTCCGCCGAGAACGACCGCGACGTATTTGCCGAGCGTTCCGACTATCACGCCCGCGGACATCTGCGCGGAGAGCTGTCCCGCGAACGCCACGATGCCGAGGGGCAGGGTCCAGACCAGTGCGCGGATCAGCGCGAACAGCAGCTCCTGAAGTCCGAGGACGCCTTTCAGAAGGATCTGGATGTTCTCGGACGCCTTCATCACCGCGAGGGTCAGTCCGGCGGCTGCGGAGACGAGCAGGATGCTCAGAACGTTGCCCGTCGAAAGCGGCTTCAGAATGTTGTCCGGAACGACGGAGAGAATGTGGTCGTAATACGAGAGCTTGCCGAGGTTCTGCGGCACGCTGGACTGTCCCTGCTGGATCAGATCGACCGGCAGGTTGCCCGGGGCGATGATCTTGTAGAGAATGACGCCGACGACAGAGGCCGCGACAGTCGTGAGCAGGGTGTAGACGATGGTGTGCAGAAAGATGCGTCCCGTGCCCTTTTTCGCTCCGAGCGAGGCGAGGGTGGTCAGAATCGTCAGCGCAATGGTCGGCACCGCGACGAACTGGAAGAGCCGCGTGTAAACGGTTGCGATGAAGTCGAAGAAGTTGTTCAGCCATGCGAGACCGAGCGTTCCGAGCACTCCGCCGAGCACGAGCGCCGACATCCAGATGATGAACTGTTTTCCGTTGAATCCGGGTTTCTGTTGTGTTGTGTCCATTTTGATCCCTTATGTTATTTGTCGTAAATCCAGGGTTCTTCAAGGGTGAAATCCGCATCGGGGAGCTCCGGGTTGAGCACAAAGGAGACGATGCGCGTCACATCCGTTTTGCCGGCGGCGGAAACGAGAAGTTTCTGCGCCATCTTGACTCCGGAGAACCATGCGTAATCCTCCGAGATCGCCGTGTAGAGCGTGCGCCCGCCGTCTTCCAGATAAAGTACCGTTTCGAGACGGTGCGTCAGATACGTTTCCGCGTCGATATAGAAGACGTACGGCGCGATCGCCGGGTCGTCGGTGCGGCAGATCAGACGGTAGAACTTCCGGTTCGCCTGATAGCAGACGTCGATATCCACGCTCTTGAAAATCTGCGGGAACTGATTGCCCGGCTTGAGCATCCCGAAGAACGCCTTGACGAGGTTGAGCGGCGTGCCTTCCGGAATTTTTGTGTTCTTCATATTGACCGGATTGATGTACCACGCTTCATTTTTTTTGAAGAGGAGCATCTGGAACGCCTTGCCGTTTTTGATGGAAACCTGCTTGAGGGAATCCGGCGCTTTGAAGAGAACTACGGCACTGTAGAAATCGCGGGAATTCCGGTCGGATACGGATTCAACCTCCTGGACGAGCCGGTAGGTCTTCGCCGCGGCGTACAGCCCCTTCGGGTCGGTGGCGGCGGTCATGCGCTTGTAAAGCTCTTCGACTGTGATGTCCGACTCTTCGCCGGCCTCCAGCTCAAGCAGGTCCTCGCGGAACATGGAGCAGCCTGTTGTGAGCGCGAGCGCCGAAAAGAACGCCGCAAGTGCAAGAAGTCGCGGAAATGCAGTTTTCATAACCTTTTACCTCGGAGTGTTTGTATTTGATGCGCCGGTCCAGACGGACAGGAAAAATACACCTCCCGGACGGTCGGTGCGTTCGTACGCGTGCGCGCCGAAAAAGTCGCGCTGCGCCTGAATCAGATTTGCGGAAAGATTTGCGGAACGCCAGGAATCGAACCAGGCAATCGCGCTTGAGAATGCGGGAACCGGGACGGAATAGGTGACCGCGTCGACGACGGCAAAGCGCCAGTTCTCTTCGAGCCTCTGAAGTTCCGTCCGGAAGAACGGAGCTGTGATGAGGTTCGGGAGCTCCCGGTTTTCCGAATACGCTTCGCGGATATTGTCAAGCAGTTTTGCACGGATGATGCAGCCTCCGCGCCAGATGGATGCGATCGCCGGGAGATCAAGTCCCCAGCCGAATTGCTCCGAAGCTGATTTCATGATGTCGAAACCCTGCGCGTAAACACAGATCTTGGAGGCGTGAAGCGCGTCCTCCGCATAATTGACGAGATCTTTTTTGTGCTGTTCGCTGAAGATTGCGCTGACTTTGCGCCGTCCGGGGAAAAGTTCGGAAATGCGCATCCGTTCCGTTTTGAAAGCGGAGACCGCACGGGCGAACACCGCTTCCGCAATGGTCGCCGCGGGAATCCCGAGTTCGAGCGCCGCTTCGGAAGTCCAGCGTCCGGTTCCCTTCTGTCCGGCGCGGTCAAGGATCATGTCGACCATCGGACGCCCCGTTTCGGGATCGGTGAACTCCAGAATTTTCGCGGTGATTTCAAGCAGATAACTTCCCTGCGGGCTATCGTTCCAGCGGCGGAAGATTTCCGCAAGTTCATTCATGGAATAATCGTGAAGCGAACGCAGAAGCAGATACGCTTCCGCGATCAGCTGCATGTCGGCATATTCGATTCCGTTGTGTACCGTTTTGACGAAATGTCCGGAGCCGCCCGGCCCGATCCATTCGCAGCAGGGCGAGCCGTCGGGTGCCGTCGCGGCGATTTTTTTGAACAGCGGTTCAATGAACGGGCGCGCTTCGCTGTTCCCCCCGGGCATGAGCGAGGGTCCTTTCAAGGCACCCTTTTCTCCTCCGGAAACGCCGGTTCCGACAAACGGAATTTTCTTTTCCGCGAGCACTCTGACGCGCCGTTCGGTGTCGCGGTAATGGGAGTTGCCGCCGTCGATGAGAATATCCCCTGGTTCGAGGAGCGGCAGCAGCTGCGCAATGACGTCGTCGACGGCGCTTCCCGCCTTGACCATCATCATGATTCTGCGCGGTCTCCGGAGCGCGGCGCAAAGCTCTGCCGGCGAATATGCGGGCAGAATGTTTTTGCCGTCGGCGCGTCCGGCGATGAATTCGCGGGTGCGTTCGGGCGAACGGTTGTAAACAGCGACGGTGAAGCCTTTGGACTCCATGTTCAGAACAAGATTCTCCCCCATCACAGCGAGTCCGATCATGCCGATGTCGGCAAGTTTTTTTTCAGACATGTTATGACTCCTTCTCTTGTCTTGTGCGGTTGAAAATTTGAATGGAGATCAGAATTCCTGCCATGCGGCTTTGCCGTCGCGGTCGCGGACCAGAATTTCCATTTTC
>URNE01000034.1 GCA_900549045.1 uncultured bacterium
GCAGTATGGCCAGTCAGGAAATGCCGAAAGCTTACGAATCGGCGGAAATCGAACAGAAATGGTATGCCTGGTGGGAGAACAACGGACTCTTCCGCGGGAAACCGAATCCGGATAAGAAACCCTATTCCATCGTCATTCCCCCGCCGAACGTGACGGGCATCCTCACCATGGGACACGTCCTCAACAACACGCTCCAGGACATTCTCATGCGCTGGCACCGCATGGAAGGCTATGAGTGCTGCTGGTTCCCCGGAACCGACCACGCCGGAATTGCAACCGAAGCCCGCGTGGCGAAAGAACTCCGCAAAACCGAAAACATCGGCCGCGACGATCTGGGCCGCGACGAGTTCATCAAGCGTGTCTGGGAATGGAAGGCCAAATACGGCGGAACCATTATCCGCCAGCTCCGCAAACTCGGCGCCTCCTGCGACTGGGAGCGCGAGCGTTTCACCATGGACGAAGGCCTCAGCCGCGCCGTCCGCAAAGTCTTCGTTCAGCTCTACAACAAGGGGTACATCTATCGCGGACGCCGCATGATCAACTGGTGTCCCGTTTCCAAGACCGCCCTTTCCGATGAAGAGGTGATCTACAAGGACGAGGCGGGCAAATTCTATCACTTCCGCTATCCGCTGACCGACGGTTCCGGTTATCTCGTGGTCGCCACGACCCGTCCGGAAACCATGTTCGGCGACACCGCGGTGGCGGTCAATCCGGAAGATCCGCGCTACAAGCACCTTATCGGCAAGACCGTTCACCTTCCGCTCACCGACCGCGAAATCCCGATCATCGGCGACGAACATGCCGATCCTGAAAAGGGTACCGGCTGCGTGAAGATCACTCCAGCCCACGACCCGAACGACTTCCAGGTCGGTCTCCGCCATAATCTTGAGTTCATCAATGTCATGGACAAGACCGCTCATCTCAACGCGAAAGCCGGAAAAGAGTTCGAAGGCATGGACCGTTTCGAGGCGCGCAAGCTCATCGTGGAAAAACTCGAAGCGCAGGGACTCCTTGAGAAGATCGAGGATCTCACTCACGCGGTCGGCTACTCCGAGCGCGGCGGCGTGCCGATCGAACCCATGCTCAGCGAACAGTGGTTCGTCAGGATGGGCGAACTCGCCAAGCCCGCAATCGAAGCGGTCCGCAACGGCGACATCAAATTCTATCCCGAACGCTGGACAAAAACCTATTTCCATTGGATGGAAGGCATCAAAGACTGGTGCATCAGCCGTCAGATCTGGTGGGGACACCGCATTCCGGCATGGTACCGCGGCGATGAAACGTACGTCGGCGAAGTGCCCCCGCAGGGCGAAGGCTGGGTGCAGGAGGAGGACGTCCTCGACACCTGGTTCAGCTCCTGGCTCTGGCCGTTCTCCATCATGGGCTGGCCCGACAAGACTCCCGAACAGGATTATTTCTATCCGACCAACGACCTCGTGACCGGACCCGACATCATCTTCTTCTGGGTCGCCCGCATGATCATGGCCGGCTTTGAATTCAAGGGAAAACTCCCGTTCTCCAACGTCTACTTCACGAGCATCATCCGCGACGATCTCGGACGCAAGCTCAGCAAGTCGCTCGGCAACTCCCCCGACCCGCTCGATGTGATCGCCAAATACGGAGCGGACGCTCTCCGCTTCTCGATCATCTACATCGCCCCGGTCGGCATGGACATCAAGTATTCCAACGAGAAGTGTGAAATCGGGCGCAACTTCGCGAACAAGCTCTGGAACGCCTGCCGCTTCCGCCGGATGCAGGGCGAAATCTCCGCAAACTTCTCCTGCGTCGACGATCTCGTCAAGTCCGGCAAGCTGACCTCCGATGAACAGTGGATGCTCGCCAAGCTCGACGCCTGCGCAATCGACATGAAGAAGTCGCTCGATGAATTCAAGTTCCACCAGGCGGTTCATGACATCTACGAACTCGTCTGGAGCTCCTTCTGCGACTGGTTCATCGAAGCGTCGAAAGTCCGCTTCAATCTCGGCGGAGAGGCGAAGGATCAGGCACTGCGCGTGCTCGACTACGTCCTCTGGAAACTGCTCCGTCTTCTGCATCCGTTCATGCCGTTCATTACGGAGGAACTCGCGCACCAGATGGGCTTCCTCGGCGAAAACGAAAGCATCATGTATGCCGAATTCCCGCTTCCGATGTCCGTCAAGGAAACTCCGGTTCCGGACGCCGAAAACGTCATCGCGCGCTGTGAAGCAAAATATGAACTCGTCCGCGCCGGACGCAATCTGCGCGTTTCCTACAACCTCGCACCGGGGAAGAAACTGAACTTCCACGTCAAGGCCGCGGATGCCGCGTATGAAGAGTATCTGAAGAACTCCTTCGATTCCCTGAAAGGGCTGCTCAACGCCGCCGATCTCACCGTTTCGCAGGCGGATTATGTCTGCGACGACGCTTCCGGCGCTCCCTCGACTCTCGTCGCCGCCGGCGCGATCTTCCTTCCGCTGAAGGGGCTGATCGACGTCGATGCGGAGAAGGCGAAACTGCAAAAGCAGCAGAAGGAGCTTCAGGGATGGATCAAATCGTCCGAAGCGAAACTTTCGAACGAGCGGTTCATCGCGAAGGCGCCCGCGAAGGTCGTGGAAGAGGCGAAGACCTATCTTGCCGACCTCAAGGAAAAACTTGCCCGCGTGGAAGAGGCTCTCTCCCGCATGGCGTGACGATGAGGACGGAACGGCGGAACATCGGCTGGTTTCCGGCTGCATGCGCGGCGGTGCTCGTCGCCGCCGCCGTTCTGCGCGTCCTCGCCTTTTCGCCCGGTCTCGAATACGATGAAATCTGGACGTCACGCAACTATTCCGTGCGCGACGTCTGGACGATTCTCAACGATCTCGCCACGCCGAACAATCATCCGCTGAACTCGCTGTTTGTGAAGTGGACGCTCCTCTTCTCGGATTCGGCGTGATCGATCCGCTTTCCTTCGTTTTTCGCCGGTCTTGCATCGGTTGCATTGAGCGGCTGGCTTGGATTCCTGCTCTTCCGGTCGCGCCTGACCGCATTCACCGGAATGGCGCTGACGGCGGCGAATCCCGCGCTGATTCTTTATTCCGTCACCGCGCGCGGCTATTCGATGCAGACTGCGCTGATTCTTCTGTATGCCGTGTTGACCGTTCTTGCGTACCGGCGCAAATGTCGTCCGGCTCCGCTTCTGATTCCCGTGACCGGCATGCTTGCGGAGCTCTGCCTTTCCACCTCCGTACTCTGGCTGTTTCCGATATCCCTGGTTCATTTCACCGCTGAACTTCTGCGGGCGAAACGGAACTGGAAACCGCTGCTTCCGCTGATTGCCGGATACACGGTTCTTGCAATCCTGCTGCTCGGCTGGATCGCGTTTCATTACACCGATTTCAAAGCCGGACAGAGCTTCGGGTTCTCCGTTGCCTCGATCAATGCGTTTTTCCGTTTTCTGTTTTCCGCTTCCGGCTCGGTCTGCGGCTGGGGCGTGACTGGAACGGCGGCACTGTTTGCGCTGACCGCGCTTCTGTTTGCCTTGTCCGGCTTTCGCATGAAGTTCCGGATCGGAGGCGTGCTTCTGATTTTTCTTTTCCCGTTTGCCGCGGCTCTTCTGACGCTCGCCGGACCTGCCCGGGTCTATCTGACCGCCGTCCCCTTCGCCGCTCTGCTGACGGGGCTTCCGCTGCAGCGTCTGTTTTGTTCTATGCGTAGACGCGGTCTGTTTCCGCTTTTCCTTCTGCTTCCGCTGCTGATCGGCGGATTCTGTTATGCGAATTCCCGCGCCGAGTGGTCCCGTGCAGACTGGATTGAACGTTTCGAGCTCATGAAACGGATTCCGGCCGACCGTTTTCTCTGCATCTCTGCGACGGGGTCGTATCCGGCGCTCTGGAACAACGGCGACCCGATTGTGCATGACTATCTTTCCCGCTTCTCCGCGCTGAGGGAGGGTACGCGCTTCGTTCAGATTGATTCTCCGGGCGTCAACGGCATGAACCCGCACGGTTCGGAGGATTCGATTGAACTTGCGGTTCCGGCGCGGCAGTTGGAGTTCGACGGGATGAAATTCAATTCATACCGTGTTGCGCCGTGTCGCGACGGAGATGTGCCGGACGTCGTTCTGTTGCGTTTCGGAAATCTTCCGGTCCGCTATTATGTTGAGCTTGTAACGGCGCTTGCGAATTCGGAGTTCGTAGAAAAGGTTCTGATTCTGAACACGTTCTTTGTGAACGCCGCCCAGCGGATGACGGTTGATTCATCCGTGAACGCGGTTGCGGCTTTGAAAATCCGCCCGGACCTGCCGTCGCACGCGCTTTTCCGGAGATTTTACGCGGCGAACCGCGGAAAATTCGATTTTTTCGTTCTTCGCGCGGATTCTGAATAGAAATTTTTGAAAAACATGCTATACTAACAGAAAAACTTCAGAGAAGGGAGAAAATACAATGGCCATTCATCCTACTGCGATCGTTTCCCCGAAGGCGGAAATCGGCAAGAATGTTGAGATCGGACCCTATACCGTCATTGAAGACGACGTTAAAATCGGGGACGATTGTTATATTGACGCGCATGTGAAGATCGGTCAGTACACGACCATCGGTCCGCGCTGCCGCATCTATTTCGGCGTCTACATCGGCGAGCCGCAGGACCACCGCTTCTACCGCGGAATCCGTTCGTTCGTCGAGATCGGCGCGGATACGGTGCTGCGCGAGTACGTAACCGTGCACCGTCCTCCGTTCGAGTTCCTCAAGACCGTGATCGGCGATCATGTCCTGCTTCAGGCGTTTGTGCACATTGCGCACGACTGCATGCTTTCGGACCGCGTGACGATTTCGAACCATACCGCCCTCAGCGGACACTGTCAGGTCGGACCCGGCGCCGTTATTTCCGGCTATGTCCTGGCGCATCAGTTCACCCGCATCGGCGCACTTGCGATGATCGGTCCCACCTGTCTGATCGGACAGGACATTCCGCCGTTCTGCATGCTCCGTGAATTCAACTTCATCACCGGACCTAACACGATCGGACTCCGTCGCGCCGGCTTCTCGAATGAAACGCGTCTTGGAATTCGTCATGCGATCAAGACATTCTTCTTCGAGGGACTCAACGCCAAGAATGCGATTGCGTCCATTGAAGCGGATCCGAAAGTCAAGGATATTCCGGAAGTCAAGATGTTCTGCGAGTTCGTCAAGGAATCGAAGCGCGGCATCATGCCGGGCAATCCGAAGTTCGTCGGTCTTCCCGACGACCAGCGTGACGAGCTCGATACGCGCGCATAACCGGTTCCCAAACAACGAATGACAAAAAAGCGGAGCGCGGACTCCGCTTTTTCTTTTTTCGCCGAAAAAAATTTTTCGTGCTTGTATTTGTCCGCATTTCAATGTATGATATATCTCATTGAACAGGAGAGAGAATGAAGAATTTCGACCCGGGGAAAACACAGGTTGTCGGCAGCGATACGCGCAAAATTCCGGCGGAGCGGCTTACGGCTTCGCCGAACGAACGCTATCATAACCGGAATGTGATCGGGTCGGGCGGCATGAAAATAGTCCTGCAGACCGATGACCTCAATGTCGGACGAAGCATCGCGATGGCGATCTCAAAGGACGCTTCGCCGGAAAAACAGCTCCGGTTCCTCGAAGAGGCGCGCATTACCGCTTCGCTCGAGCATCCGAACATCGTTCCCGTTCATGACATCGGAAGAGGACGGAGCGGCGTGCCTTATTTCACCATGAAGCTGGTTCGCGGGCTCACCCTCGAACAGATTATCGACGGGTTGAGAAAAAACGATCCGGGACTGCAGAAACGGTTTCCGCTTCATGCCAGGCTCGAAATCTTCCTCAAAGTCTGCGATGCGATCGCATTCGCCCACTCGCGCGGAATCATTCACCTCGATCTCAAACCCGACAACATCCAGGTCGGCGAGTACGGAGAAGTGCTGGTGCTCGACTGGGGGATCGCCCGGCGGGTCGGCGATGTGGAACCGGATATCCCTGCTTCCCCGAAACTTTCCGCGTCCGCCGGCGTCACGATGGACGGCGTCATCCGCGGCACGCCGGACTACATGGCGCCTGAACAGGCGTCCGGTCAGAACAGCCGCCGCGGGCTCTGGACCGATATTTATTCCCTCGGCGCGATTCTTTATACGCTCATCACTCTGCACACTCCCTATGAAGGACGCTCGATGGAGGAGATCCTCCAGAATGTCATGACGGGCGGCATCACGCCTCTTTCGCTGAAGGACGGGCGGCGCGTGCCGGCTCCGCTGGAGTTCATCGTGCTGCGCGCAATGGCGCTCTCTCCGGAACGCCGCTATCCGAGCGTACAGGCGCTCCGCGAAGATATTATTGCGTATCAGAACGGCTTTGCGACGGTCGCGGAAAACGCCGGGCTTTCCACTCTGTTTCTGCTCTGGCTGAAACGGAACCGGATTCAGATTTATGTCGTCTTCTCCATAGTTCTCACAATCGGAATCGTATTGACGTTCGCCGCCATTCACCTTTATGCCCGGGCGCTCAGCGAGAAGGTGTTCGGACGTTCCGAGCAGGCGCGGATCGCGGCGGAACGTGCGTTCAGCGGTCTTGAATCGCGCATCCGCCGGGAGAATCTCCGGGAGTGGAAACTTAAATTTTCCGATGATTTCACAGAGCCCGATTTTACGGACCGCTGGAAGTTTCGGCTGAATCACCGGATTCCGCTCGCAGCCTCGCAGACGCTGCGGTATGTGAAGCCGGGTGCGGAGGGCATCCGCATTTTTGCGATGGCATATCCCCTCGACATGCTTTCCGGCAATGTGCTGCGTTCGAAAGATTTGCGCATGCTGACGGAGTTTTCCGTCGATGACGCCGCCCCGGGCGCGGTCGTGCAGATAACCCTCAACAATACAGGATTCAACGACGGTTATGTGTTCTCCCTTTATCCGCTGGAGAATCCGCATGTGACTCTTCACCGCGGACACAGCGAAGAGCTGCTTGCCGAGGCGAAAGCGGCGCATCCGCCCGTAGGGGAGGCCTGGAAGGTCGATGTCATTGTGACGTCCGGACCGGAGGGAACCGCTTTGAAAATGAGTGTGCAGGGCAAAGAGGTTCTGCATTTCAGCGAACCGCGCCGGATCAGCGCTCTGCCGGAACGGATGATTCCGGCGGCGTTCTCGTTCAGCAAATGCGCGGCAACGCTGCGGAGCGTCAAACTCATGACGCTGGGGGCGTCGATGCGCGCGGATATTCTGGATATTGCGGAACAGCTTCTGCGCAAAGGAACTTTCGCGGCGGCGCAGGAGCTGTTCAACGAAGCGGAGGAATCCGCGACTTCCCCGGAACGGCGCAAACGCGCGGCGGACGGTCTCCGCACGGCACGCCTGCTTCAGGAATACCGGTCCCGAATTCCGCAGTGGGAGGAGCTGCTCCGGAAGAGCTGGAAGGGGGCGCGGATCCGTTTCAATCTGGAACATGGCGGTTTTCATCTCTTTGCTTCGGGCGGTTCGGTGCGCGATCTTTCCGCGCTGAAGGACATTCCGGTCAGCGGGCTTACCCTGCTCGATGCGCAGCCGCAGAGTTTTGAGCCGCTCCGGAGAGGGCGTCTGCGAGTGCTCATCTTGCGCAACTGCCGCATTCCGTCCCCTTCGCCGCTGGCCTCTTTGCCGCTGGAGACGCTTGTCCTGGACCGGACGCCCGCCGCGAACATAGAGTTCCTGCGGAAGCTGAAGTTGAAACATCTGACTCTGCGCGGCTGCGGGATTGAATCGCTTGCCCCGCTCGCCGGAATGAAGATTGAAACGCTCGACGTCAGCCATAACCGCATCCGGAATTTGCGGCCGCTGCTGGGCATGCCGCTGAAATCGCTTTCGGCGCAGTTCAATGACATCTCTTCGATTCTCCCCCTGTATAAAATGCCGCTGGAGATTCTGAATCTGGCGTGCAACCGCATTGCCGATATCCAGGCGCTTCACGGACTGCCGCTTCGGAAGCTGGATTTGGCATGCAATGCGGTTGAGGATATTTCCGCGCTTAAGGGCATGCCGCTGGAGGTTTTGGACCTGGCGTACAACCGCGTCGAATCGCTAGCGCCTCTGGCGGAGACGGCGGGACTGACGGCGCTTTACCTGGAAAGCAACCGCGTTACCGAGCTCGCGCCGCTCCGGAAGCTGACGCGGCTGACGGTTCTGGACGCATCGGATAACCGGATTCTTTCCCTGGTTCCGCTGGCGCAATGCCGGATGCTGGCCGATCTCTCGCTTTGCGGGAACCGGATCCAGGATCTTTCGCCCCTGAAGAACCTGAAGGCGCTCCGCTCGCTGAACTGTTTCGGCAATCCGGTTGCGGAACTTGATCCGCTGAACACCCTGAATTTGGAGCGTCTGTTCGTTTCGGGCGGTTCGGTCGTGTCGTTCGGAACGCTGTTTCTGCGTCCTCCGCGCGAATTGTTCCTGTTCCACGATGCGAAGATGGAGCGCGGGAGCTCCGCGCTTCTGTATGAACGGAGTGTTGCGGGCGAATCCGCAATGCGTCTGCGCCGGCAGCTCCGGATACTTGACGCATATCTGGACGGCAGCGGCGACCGGCTGCGGAGCATGGCCTATGAAATCAATGGAAAGCGCTATTCCATGATTCCGGTGATGACGAATTACGATTCGGCAAAAACAATGGCGGCGAAGCTCGGGGCGTCTCTGCCCTCATGGGAAAAGTCCCGGGAGCAGGCGGAGCTTTTCCGGATGCTCAAAACGCCGTTCTGGGTTGAGACGGACGAGGCTCCGGAAAGCGGCAAACCGCATTCCGGCTGTTTTCTGGACCGCCGACCGGGACGGAGCGGCATCGCGGTCAACCGGAACCCGCAGCGTGCGCTCCCGCTGGTGCTGGAGTGGAAGTAATTATTTCCCCCACTGCGAATACGGCGTGCGCGCGAGCCGGGAGTTGGCGTAACGGTGATCTCCGGTCACTTCTTTTCCGAGCCATTCGGGACGCGGGAAGGTCTGCGTTTCGGATTTGAGTTCAATTTCCGCGATGATGAGTCCCGCGTTCTCCCCGCGGAATTCGTCGATCTCCCACCGGAATCCCTGATGAACGACGATGTGCCGCACTTTGTCGATGACTCCGCCGGTGCAGAAGAGCTTGAGCATCTGTTCGGCGTCTGCAACGGGAATTTCGTATTCGAATTCGTTTCTGGAGAACCCTTTGACGGCGCTTTTCAGAGTGATGAACGCTTTTTCTCCCGCGATCCGGATGCGTCCGGAAACGTAAGTCGCCCCGCCGGCGAACGGCAGATAACTCTGTTTGAATACGGTGGATTGTGTGACGGCTCCTCGCCAGGAATCGTCGTTCAGAAGAAACTTGCGTTCAATTTCCATGCCCATGCTGAGTCTCCATGCGGGAAAGAATCAGAGCCTTGAGATTGCGGAGCACCTCGGCGGACTCTTCGGTTTTCATGATGCGGATTGCGCGGTCGATGAGGAACAGGCGGCGCGAACGCGTCCCTTCCTCCTCCCAGCGCGGCAGAATCCGTTCAATTGCAAGCGGATAGATGCGGACGGATGCAATGCCGGCGGCCGTTTTGTTGAAGTTGATGACTCCGAGCACGTTGTTTTCGCATTCCCCGACCACGCCGGCCTCTTCGAACGCCTCTTTCGCTGCGGATTTGAGCGTATCCATGCTCTTGGCTATGTTGCCTTTCGGGAGAATCCATCCGCCGCCCGCGGAGGGGGTGACGAGCATGACGCGGATTTCGTCGCCGTACACTATGTAGGGCGCGCTTCCGGACTGCTGGATCCGTTTCGCCTTCGGAGAAACCTTTTTTGCAGGGCGAGGCTTGACCGCGGCTTTCAGAGTGACGGTTTTCATTTTTCGCTTTCGTTGAATTTCCGCAGCGCCGCGGCAAGGCGGTCGTAAAGACGGTACAGCGCGACGCGTTCGGTGATGGAGGAGGAGAGCATCCGCTTCACTTTTCCGTCCTTGAACACGATTTTCAGTTCCACATACCGGGAGAATTCGACCTTGAGCCAGATGAAAATGCATCCGGCGACCAGGATGATGTAGGCTGGCATGTAGTAAAGGCAGGCGAGGGAGCCGAGAATGAACAGAATGGCCGCCGTCGTGCAGGTGAATGCGCGGTGATCCACGCTGAACTGTTTGACGTCTTTCAGTGCCACCTGTTCACGGGGGAAGTTGACGACCCCGTTTTCCACAGTGATTCCGGAATAGTTTTTTCGTCTGTGAAGCCTGATTGTCATGTCTGAACCGCCATTCTGATCTCTTTCAATTTTATCCCCGGAATCTTGAGAGATGGTTCGTAAACCGGAGAGATGAATTTTTCCTGTTCCCCTGCGAGGATTGCCGCCAGTGCGGTTCCCTGATCTTTTGCCGCCGCCCAGAGCCCGTTGACTTTGCCGTCAAACTGCGCGCAGTCGCCGATGGCGTACACGTCCGGAAGCGAGGTCGCGAAACGGTCGTCGACGATGATTCCGCGGTCGATTTGCGCTCCGGCCGCCTTCGCCAGTTCTGCGCGAGGACGGATGCCCGCGGAAATGAGGATGAGTTCCGTTTCAAACTCCGTTCCGTCATCCAGCCTGATCCGCCAGCCGTCAGCGGTCCGGGCAAGCGATTCGGTGGAGCGTCCGGTGAAGACGCGGTAGCCAAGTTCGTCAAATTTTCTGCTCAGAATCGCGGATTCCGCTTCGGAGAGCTGACGCGGGAGAAGACGCGGCTGCATTTCGATGATTGTGACTTTCTGTCCGCGCTGAAGCAGTGCGTGCGCGGCTTCGAGTCCGAGCAGTCCGCCGCCGATGACGGTTGCGGACTTTCTGTCCGGCATCTGCCGGAGAATGCGCTGAACGTCTTCGAGCGAGCGGAGCGTCATATTCTGTTCCGCTCCCTGAATCGGAGGCAGGGCGGCGTCCGCGCCAGTGGCGAGAATCAGTGTGTCATATGCAAGCGTTTGCGAACCGGAGAACGCGAGCCGTTTCTGTTCCGGATGAATTGCGGAGACTTCGCATGACGGGCGGAAGTCAATCCCGAGCGCGCGGATCGCTTCGGGGGAGGAGAGCACGAGCTTTTCCTCCGGCAGAGTTCCCGCCAGAACTTCAGGCAGACGGATCCGCGAATAGAGCCCGTGCGTGCCGGAATCAAGGAGGATGATCTCCGCATCCGGTGCTTTGATGCGCAGAAATTTTGCGGCAGTGAATCCGGCGATTCCGCATCCGACGATCGTGATGTTTTTCATGTTCCCCGCCTCC
>URNE01000035.1 GCA_900549045.1 uncultured bacterium
GATCGGAAGAGCACACGTCTGAACTCCAGTCACGATCAGATCTCGTATGCCGTCTTCTGCTTGAAAAAAAAAAAACTAACGAAAAACAATAAAAAGTAAAAAAATAAAAATGCGATGCACAGTGAAATAAAAAAACATAATAATTCTGCAATACACCATGAAAAAACGCTTTCATGGTGTATATTATCTTTTAAAAGAGCAGAATTTGAAACTTCACTGAAAGGAATATTATCATGCAGGTCCCTCTTCTCGATCTGAAAGGACAGTTTGCCGCCATGAAACCGGAAATCATGAAAGAGATGGAAGAGCTCTGCGATTCCCAGATGTTCATTCTCGGCGCGAAAGTCGCGGACTTCGAGTCCGAAGTTGCCGCATACAGCAACGCCGCCGGAGCGTGCGGCGTCTCCTCCGGCTCCGACGCCCTGCTCATCTCCCTCATGGTCGAGGGAATCGGCGTCGGCGACGAAGTCATCACCACTCCGTTCACTTTCTTTGCGACCGCCGGAGCAATCGCCCGCGTCGGCGCGACTCCCGTCTTCGTCGATATCGACCCGGTCACCTTCAACATCGACGCCTCGAAAATCGAAGAAAAAATCAATCCGCGCACGAAAGCGATCATCCCGGTTCATCTGTTCGGACAGACGGCGGAGATGGATCCGATTCTGGAAATCGCAAAGAAGCACAATCTCATCGTGATTGAAGACGCCGCGCAGGCGATCGGTTCCGAATACAGGGGACGCCGCGCGGGCTCCATGGGCGACTACGGCTGCTTCTCCTTCTTCCCGAGCAAGAACCTCGGCGGATTCGGCGACGGCGGCATGGTCGTCACAAACTCCGCGGAACGCACGGAAAAACTCAAGATTTTCCGCAACCACGGCATGAATCCGAAGTACTATCACCACTACATCGGCGGAAACTTCCGTCTTGACGCGCTCCAGGCGGCCGTCCTCTCCCTCAAGCTCAAACACCTCGACGACTGGTCCGCGGCACGTCAGAAGAACGCCGATGAATACCGCAAACTCTTCGCGGCAAGCCCGATCGGCGACCAGGTGGTTCTCCCCTCCGAAGCGCCATACACCACGCGTCACATCTACAACCAGTTCTCGATCCTCGTCAAGGGCGGCAAACGCGACGCGGTCAAGACGGCTCTCCAGGCGGCCAAAGTCGGCTGCGACATCTACTACCCCGTTCCGCTTCACATGCAGGAATGCTTCGCTCCGCTGGGATACCGCAAGGGCGACCTCCCGGTCAGCGAAGCGGTCGCCGATGAAATTCTCGCGCTCCCGATCTATCCGGAATCCACAACCGCGATGCGCGAATACGTGGTTGCAACCATTGAAGCCGCACTCAAATAATGGATAACACACAGGAAGCCAAACGGCAGACATACTGGCGTCTGCTCCGGTATGTCAAGCCCTACTGGGGACGCATGACGGTGGGCATCATCGCCGGCTTCATCGTCGGCGGCTCCCTGTTCGGGAGTCTGATGCTCATTCCGAGCCTGATGTCCGGAGTCGATTTCACCAGCCGCGCAACCCGGACGGAGGAGAAACTGACAGCGGAGCGGATCGTCGCCTCCGTCCAGACCGCAGGCAGCGAAGAGCAGAAGCTCGAAGCCGTCCGCAAACTCATCGACAAGCCCCGGCAGGAAGAGACCTCCAAGATCAAAAAAGAGATCGGGAAGGCAAACAAAACCCTCCGCGCCGTCGGACTCTCCTCGCTTCAGCTGCGCTACGACAAAGGCGACGTCCAGCTGATGAAGACCGCCTCGGACACCGCCCTGCTCACCTTCCCCGCGGAAACGGAAACAGGCAAAATCACATGGCAGTTCTTCTCGATGTTCTGCCTCGGATTCATCCTGCTCTGGGCGCTCAAAAATCTGGCGACGTACATCAACCACTACTGCACCCGCTGGGTCGGCACGCGCGTCGTGGCGGACCTGCGCTCGGAGATTTTCGCAAAACTCATCAACCAGTCGATCCGCTTCTACGGCAAGACGGACGTCGGACAGCTGATCAGCCGCGCGACGAACGACACTTCGGCGATTGAATCAAGCGTGGCGAACGTCATTGCGGACGCCACGCGCTGCCCGATTGAAATTCTCGCCTGCGCAGCCGCGATCGTTTACGCAAGCGTGCAGTCCGGACGCTGGTCGCTGGTGCTGATCCTGTTCATCGGAATGCCCCTCTGCATTCTGCCGGTCGCGATTCTCGGACGCAAAATCCGCAAGGTTTACCAGAAGTCCTTCAAGCAGATCGCCGACGTCGTCACGCGAATGCACGAGGTGTTCTCCGGAATCATGGTCGTCAAGGCGTACCATGCGGAGAAACGGGAGGTGGAACGCTTTGAAACGGCAAACCGCCACTACTTCAAAACCGTGGTCCGCGCAATCCGCGCACAGCTGCTGATGTCGCCGCTGATGGAAGTCGTCGCAGTCGCATCGACTCTGGCGTTCCTCGTCTACAGCTACAGTCAGGAGATTTCGCTTGCGGAACTCGCCCAGCTGCTCGCCCCGTGCGTCATTGCGTACCGTCCGATCAAGGACCTCGCGAAAATCGTCACCTACATTCAGCGGAGCATGGCGGCGGCGGACCGTTACTTCCAGATGATCGACACGCACACCGAACTTCCCGAGCCGGCGAACCCGCTGCCGTTCAAGGAATTCAATGACAAAATCGCATTCCGCGACGTCGTGTTCGGGTACGACTCCCGCAAAATTCTCGACGGCGTCACCTTCGACATCCCGAAAGGACACATCGTCGCCGTTGTCGGCGAAACGGGTTCCGGAAAAACCACGATTGCAAATCTCATCGCGCGCTTCTACGACTGCGACTCAGGTTCCATCTCCATCGACGGCAAAGAGGTGCGCGACATCAGCGTCGCCGACCTCCGTTCCATGATCGGCATCGTCACCCAGGACGCCGTTCTGTTCAACGACACCATTGCCGACAACATCGCGTACGGAATGCCCGGCGCGACGCGCGAGCAGATCGTCGAAGCGGCAAAACAGGCGAACGCGCACGGCTTCATCGTCGACGGACGCCACCCGGAGGGTTACGACACCGTCGCCGGGGAAAAGGGATTCCGTCTGAGCGGCGGCGAAAAACAGCGCATCAGCATCGCCCGCGCAATTCTCAAGAATCCGCCGATTCTGATTCTCGACGAAGCGACGAGCGCGCTCGACACCGTCACGGAAAAACTTGTTCAGGACGCTCTGAACAACGTCATGACGAACCGCACGGTCTTCGCGATCGCACATCGTCTGAGCACGATTCAGAACGCGGACATGATCATCGTTCTCGACAAGGGACACATCGTCGAAGCCGGTTCGCACGAGGAGCTCCTCGCGCTCGGCGGACGTTACAAGAAACTGCACGACACGCAGTTCGGAAAAGAGAAATAAGGGAAATTCATCATGTTTTACACAAGCACACGCAGCCGGAAAAATATCGAATCCGCCCGCGCCATTGCACAGGGCATTGCGGAAGACGGCGGGCTTTTCGTCCCCGAATCCTTCCCGCGCCTCACGCCCGGACTCATCGAAAGCATGGTCGGAATGAGCTACAAGGAACGCGCCGTCGCCGTTCTCTCCCGCTACCTCACCGACTACACCGATGCGGAACTCCGCCGCTGCGTCGACGGCGCATACACCGGGACGTTCGACAACGACGAGCCCGCACCGCTGAGGGAAGTTCTCCCCGGCGTGAACCTCCTCGAACTCTGGCACGGACCGACCTGCGCATTCAAGGACATCGCACTTCAGCTCCTGCCCCATCTGCTCACGACCGCCGCGGCAAAAACCGCGCCGGGGCGCACCATGGTCATTCTCGTCGCCACCTCCGGCGACACCGGCAAAGCGGCGCTCGACGGCTTCGCCGACGTCGAAAACACCCGCATCATCGTCTTCTACCCCGAGGACGGCGTCAGCCCGATGCAGAAACTCCAGATGACCACGCAGACCGGAGATAACGTTGCCGTCTGCGCCATCAAGGGGAACTTCGACGATGCGCAGACCGGAGTCAAGGCAATCTTCGCCGACGCCTCCATGCGCGAATTCCTCGAGGCGCGGAACATGGAATTCTCCTCTGCAAACTCCATCAATTTCGGGCGTCTCGTCCCGCAGATCGTCTACTATGTTTCCGCGTACTGCGACCTGCTCAAGAACGGAAGAATCAAACCGGGAGAAAAATTCAACGTCGTCGTCCCGACCGGAAACTTCGGCAACATTCTCGCCGCCTACTACGCGAAACAGATGGGAATTCCAGTCGCCAGATTCATCTGCGCGTCCAACAGCAACAACATTCTCACGGATTTCATCCGCACCGGGACCTACGACCGCAACCGCCCGTTCCACACCACCACAAGCCCGTCGATGGATATTCTCATCTCCTCGAACCTGGAGCGTCTGCTGTATCACCTCTGCGGCGACGCGGCGGCGGTCGCGGATCTGATGAAGCGGCTCAAGACGGACGGACGCTACACGGTCTCGCCGGAAGTGCTCGCGAAACTCCAGAGCGAGTTCTACGGCGGATTCTGCGACGACGCGGCGACGGCTGCGACGATCGGCAAGCTCTTCCGCGAACACAATTACCTCTGCGACACCCACACGGGCGTTGCCGTCAACGTCTACGAGCAGTACCGCAAGGAGACCGGCGACGACACGCCGTGCGTGATCGCCTCGACGGCGTCGCCGTACAAATTTGCCGCGGCCGTTCTGCCCGCCGTTTACGACGGCGCGGTTCCGGAAAGCGGATTCGACCAGGTCGCAAAACTTTCGGAAGTCACCGGCACACCGGTTCCGGCTCCGCTCGCCGGACTCAAAAACCGTCCGGTCCTTCACAAATCATGCACGGAAAAAGAGGAGATGTCCGCCTTCATCCGCGGATTCCTCGAATCGAAATAAGCAAGGAGAGAGTTATGGAGCAGGAAATTCATCCTTCCGTATTCGGCGCGGAAGCGCTGATGGAAACGTATTCCGACAATATCATTCTGTTCGGTCCCGACGCTCTGGCGCAGCTCGGCGAAGAACTTTTCCTTTCGGACCGGAAAACGATTCTTCTGGTCATGGGCGGAGCTTCGGCGCGCATTCCGCTGCGGATGATCCTCGGCTCCCCCGTCTTCCGGAAACCCGGACTGAACATGCCGCACCATGAAAACGTCCCGCCCGAACCCGATACCGAATGCGTCCGCGCAATCGTCCGCACCATGGAACGCGAACAGCCCGACGCAGTGCTCGCCGTCGGCGGCGGCAGCGTCATGGACGCCGCGAAAGCCGCATATCTTTCGTGGCAGACGGGACTCGACATCGACGACCTGTTCGGCGTGAACGTCGCCTCGGACCGTTTCCCGGAGCGCAAGTTCCAGCGGATCTGCGCGATGCCGACGACGGCCGGAACCGGATCGGAAGTCACCCCCTACTCCAACATCATCGATGCGCGGACGGGCGTGAAAAAACTGCTGATGGACCCGGTCCTCATCCCGGAAGCCGCGGCCGTCATTCCGGAGCTGACTCTGACCGCGCCGGAAAAACTCACGCGCGAAACGGGATTCGATGCGCTTGTCCATTCCATTGAAAGTTTCCTGAACTTCAAGGCGATGGCCGCACATCCCGAGGCGGAGCCGCTGGCTCCGGAGGCGATCCGCCTGATCGTCCACGCCCTCCCCGCCGCTCTCCGCAATCCCGGCGACAGCGAAGCGAGAACGCGTCTTTCCGCCGCCGCGACTCTCGCCGGCATGGCGATCCGCACATCCCCGACTTCCCTTCCGCATCTGCTGAGCTACTCCTTCTGCGGCAAAGCGTCGCACGGCGACGCCGTCGCCGCGCTGCTCCCGCACTTCTGGCGGTTCTACCTTGCGGAACCGGAAGTGCGCGAACGCACGATGCGTCTCGCTCCGTTCTTCCCCGGCGACACACCGGAAGAGGTGATCGATTCGTTCTGCACGTTCCTCCGTTCCTGCGGCGGCGAAACCGACCCTGGACGGCTGGCGCAGACGGGAGCGGAAATGATCGACAAGCTTGCGGAGGATGCGCTCCTGAATCCCGTCAAACTCACGGGCGCGCCCCGGAGCGTCACGCCGGAAAACTGCCGCGCCGTCTTCCATGAAGTTCTCGACCCCGTCTGGATGCGGAGTTGAAAATTCACAAATCTGTGCTATTGTACCGCAAAACCAAAAGGAGCCAGGACTATGTCTGGAATTTTCAAAGCGTATGACATCCGCGGAATCTATCCCGAACAGCTGAACGAGGAAATCGCCGAAAAGATCGGCAGGGCGTTCGTGGATTTTCTCGGAGCGAAAAAAATCGTCATCGGACGCGATATGCGCCCGCACTCCGAACCCCTCTTCAAGGCCCTTTCCAAGGGAATCATGGAACAGGGCTGCGACGTCATTGACCTCGGTCTCTGCTCGACTCCAATGACCTATCATGCGAACGGCTTCCTCAAGGCCGACGGCAGCATCATGATCACCGCCTCCCACAACACCAAGGAGTGGAACGGCTTCAAGCTCTGCCGCAAGGACGATGTTCCCATCAGCGGAGCGACCGGCATCGCCGACATCCAGAAGCTCGTCGAAGCGAACAACTTCAAAGCCGCCGACAAGCCCGGAACGCTCTCCCGCTACGATATCGCCGATGAATACGGCAAGTTCCTCCGCGGCTTCGCCCGCATGAACCGCAAACTCAAAATCGTCGTCGACTACGCCAATGCCATGGGCTCCTACGAAATCGCCGGAATCAAGGACCTCTTCGACATCATCCCGATGTACGAGGAACTCGACGGCAACTTCCCGAACCATGAAGCGAACCCGCTCCACACCGAAACCCTCGACGCCATCCGCGCCAAAGTCAAAGAGACCGGCGCCGAATTCGGAGCCGCCTTCGACGGCGACGCCGACCGCTGCGGTTTCGTCGACGACGAAGGCAACATCATCCCGATGGACCTCTTCACCGCTCTGATCGCTCAGGACATCCTCAGCGAAAAAGGCACGGGAACCGCCACCATTCTATACGACCTCCGCAGCAGCTGGTCGGTCCGCGAATGCATCAAGGAACACGGCGGACGCCCGCTCATGTCCCGCGTCGGACACGCCTTCATCAAGCAGCAGATGCGCGAAAACAACGCCGTCTTCGCCGGCGAGCTCTCCGGACACTACTACTTCGCGGAAAACTACGTTGCGGAGTCCCAGGGGCTTGCGCTCCTCAAGCTTGCAAACCTCGTCTGCAAGAGCGGAAAGAAGGTCAGCGAGCTGGTCAAACCGCTGAAGAAATATTTCGCGAGCGGTGAAATCAACTCCAAAGTCGCCGACACCAAGCCGATTCTTGATGCGATCCGCAAGAAATATTCCGACGGACACATGTTCGAGCTCGACGGCATCTCCGTGGAATACTCCGACTGGTGGTTCAACGTCCGTTCCTCCAACACGGAACCCCTGCTCCGCCTGATCGTCGAAGCCAAAGACAAAGCGACCATGGAAGCCAAACGTGACGAGCTTCTCAAGCTCATCCGCGGCTGATTCAATCGCTGAGTTTTATATAATGACAGCGCCCTCCGGAAAAACTGAGGGCGCTGTTTTGTCTGGAAAGCCGGAAAAGACACAACACCGGCTTTTTTCTATGGATCTTCTCCGCCGGGGTTCGCGAGTCTACAGACCCCGGCGGGATTTTATCTCACAACTTCCACTCCTGCAGGAGCGGAAATGTCAAGATGATCCTTCTCCGCTTCGATGCGGACAACTCCATGCGGAGTCGGGAATGTCCCGCGCACATAATCCAGTCCGGCGAGGTCCGGGCGGATCTCCAGTTTCCGGCAGCCGGGGGCGAGAATCTTTACCCCGAGGACACGTTCGCTCAGGAACGGAGCCGGACCGCATGCCCAGCCGTGACAGAGACTGTGGCGCAGTCCTTTATAGCAGTAGTTGCCGAAATCGGCGTGAAGATCCTTCTTGCCCGGAACGGGAAGTTCCGAGACCGGAGAGGTGTTCTCCAGCCAGTCCAGATCAAAATCTTCCCAGAAGGTCGTTGCGCCGTAATCCAGCATGGCACCCCAGTAGCGGCGGATAAGATCCAGCGCGGATGCGGTCGGCTGGGCGCGCAGCATGTAGTAGCCGTAAAAAGTGCTCACGCCGCGGAACGGATCACGGAGAATGACATCCGAACGGTCGGCAAGCCCGGAAAGAGTCTGAACCGCCGCCGCGGACTTGCTGCCCGCGCAATCCGGTAGGCATTTTCCCATGCGAGCAAGCGTGCGGTGCAGTTCTGAAACATCAAAATCAAGAACCTGTCCAAGCTCAATTCCGCACTTCAGAGTCCAGAAAAGAAGTCCCTGAAGCCCCGCGTGCATGGTGACCGGATTGTCGTTGTTCGGCCAGTCGAGGAAACGCCACGCGGGAATCTGCTCGCTGCCGTTCTCATCCACCCAGGAACAGAAGATCGGAAGAAGCCCCGTCAGGTATTCCCGCTGCTCCTGCAGCCATGCGAGATTTCCGCTGTGACGGTAATAGTCGCAGATCGTAATCACCCACCAGCACGAATAAGAGGGAATGCCGTTCATCATGGCGGGAAGCGGCGTGCGGCCGCGCTGGAAATCCAGCGTAGCCGGAATCAGAGAGGTATCGCGGAAAACGGAAAGGATGCCGCGAACCTCCGGGTTCATGTCACCCATCCAGACAAGGCGGTCGCGCTTTGCTCCATCGTAAATGTAATCCTGCATATTGAGATGAACCGTATAGGCGGCGGTTTTCCAGATCCGGTTCAGACGTTCATCCGAAGATTCAAACGACCCCGCATATTCCAGATCGCGGAAAACGGCAACGGCAAGCACATTGAGCAGACAGAGATTTCCGCGGACCGCATCAATGCGGACAAAACGGAAGGCTGTGCTGCCGTACTCCAGCATTCCGTACTTCGGGATATCAAGAATGGTGTCATGAATCGCATGATCCTCATCGGGCGTACCCATCGCTTCACTCGCCGACTCGCCGAAGCGGAGACGGATGCGCGCTCCGCCATCCAAATCACTGAGCAGACGAATTCCGCCGTGCAGCTCGATCCCGAAATCAAGAAGAATCCCCCCGCCGTCCGCAATTTCAAGATGAGTGTGGACACGGGGTGCGTCAATACCCGGTTGAATCTCCATCCGTCCGGGCAGATCCTCCGCATGGGAACAGCCCTGCTGCCAGACAATACGCTGAACCGGAAGATATTCCCGGACTCGTGTGTCTCTGATTCCATTTTTGTAGAACATTTTTTCTCCTTCTGTAATTTGACATAACTATAACACCCCGGCCAAAAAACCGCAATTATACATCATCCGTTTTTATTATCATTTTCAACAAAAGCATTATCATTTTCCGTTTCTGCAAAATTCAGAAACGGGATATCACCACTTCCGGAAAGGAAGGGCTTTCATGAACTCGAATTCCGGCTGATACATCGCGCCGGACGGAATATGCTCGCCGTAAAAACCGGAAACGGTCACGCCGAGCAGGCGCAGTTTGATTCTGCCCGCATCCGTCTTCGGAAGAAGCTCCTCCACCGTGCGCATGATCGTGTCGTCGTCGTTGAAATAATCGGGAAGCGTGCGGCTGCGCGTGATGGTGCGGAAATCGAAATACTTGATCTTCAGAGAGACCGTCTTGGCGATCAGATCCCGTTTGCGCATATCCTCGCCGACTTCGCGCGACTGGCGGCGGAGAACGGAACGGATCATCGCCATGTCGTCGCTGTCCTCCTCAAACGTCTCTTCGGTGCCGAGCGACTTGCGCTCGCGGTCGGGGCAGACCTCGCGGGTGTCGATGCCGCGCACGATGTCGTAGTAGAACTCCCCGACCGCGCCGAACGCAAGGGCAAGTTCCAGTTTCGACTTCCGGCGCAGATCCGCGCCGTTGCGGATGCCGAGCTTGTGCATTGCCTCCGCCGTGGCGCGTCCGACGCCGTAAAACTTCTCTATGGGCAGAGAATCCAGAAGCGCCGCAGCGTCCTGCGGACGAACCACGGTCAGACCGTCGGGTTTGCGGAGGTCGGACGCCGTCTTCGCAAGGAATTTGTTGAAGGAAACGCCCGCCGAGGCGGTGAGCCCGCGCGTCACCCGACGGATTTTCTGCTTGATTTCCCGTGCAATCGTGCTGGCGTACGGGATGTTTTTCTTGTTTTCCGTGACATCCAGATAGGCTTCATCAAGCGAAAGCGGCTCGACGAGGTCGGTGTATTCATGAAAGACCGCGTGCATGAGCGCGGAGGCCTCGCGGTACGCTGCGCCGCGCGGTTTCAGAAATATTCCGTGCGGACAGAGCCGTTTTGCCATATCCGCCGACATTGCGGAGTGAACGCCGAACTTGCGCGCCTCGTAGGAGGCGGTGCATACGACGCCGCGCGTTCCGGGCATCCCGCCGACGATCACCGGCTTCCCGCGCAAAGACGGGTTGTCGCGGATTTCAACGGAAGCGTAGAACGCGTCCATGTCGATATGAATGATTTTACGGATCGGCAAATCCATGAAAGGTCACCGCAGGGCAAGCGCGTACGCCATGACTTTCGCGTCGATTTTCGCGCCCTCTTCGACGGCTTTCCGGAGGAATGCGGGAAGCCCGGAGCGGGGAACAAGGAAGGTTTCGATGTGCTCGGAGTCGTCGAAATCGGTTTTGAGCTCCCCCTGCGCGGTCTCGTCGACTTCCATCAGGACGGGGACCACGAATTCTCCGGTGAGACCGGGGGAGTTGTAGGCCGGAGGAAGCAGCTCGCGGACGATTCCGGTGTATCCGGTCTCTTCGCGCAGTTCGCGGAGGGCGGCGGATTCAGGCGTTTCGCCGGGGTCGATGAGACCGGCGGGGAACTCGATCAGGAGAGCGTCCGCGGGCGGACGGTACTGACGGATCAGGATCAGGCGGTGCGAGGGCAGGAGTTCGACGACGAGAACGACGGCGCCGGCGCAGCGTTTCCGCGAGACGGTTTCCCAGAAACGGGTTTTATTCTCGAAATCGGTATATTCAAGCTGCTCGAGAGCAAGCCATTTTCCCGCTCCAAGTTCTTTTTTTCCTGTTATTTTCATTAAAAACACCTCCTCTTCAGAAAAAAAAC
>URNE01000036.1 GCA_900549045.1 uncultured bacterium
GAGCGCTGACCATTCCGGACACAGGCTCCCCAAAATTATTTTGCAAAAAATAAAAAAAATTCTTAATCCGCCATGATTTTTGCAGTTTCATGGTTTATACTTAACAGAAACCGGGATTTAGTGTTTCCCTCAACGTATCAACAGAACAAAAAGGTCGAAAAATGAAAGTTATGCATCTTGCATTGTCGGCTCTGGCGATCGGCGCACTCCCCCTCGCGGCGGATGTGCCGGAACTGGAGAGTCTCGTGCCCGAAGCAAAAGGTTTCGAGCTCATCTACAAATTCAATCCGAAAACGTATCTCCAGGACGGATATGAAATCGACAACGTCGAAGGTCTTGTCGGAAAACTCAAGCGAATCGGCTACCTCGTCAAACTCACGGACAACCAGAACAAGGAGACCTGGGCTTATGCGGAGATGGACCCGTTCTCCCAGAACCTCTCCGCCGTCGGCGTCCCCACCGAAACATCCGGAATCATTGCGGACTATGTCACAAATCTGACCGTCGCCTCCAACGTTCCCGGCGTTGAAGCCGGAACGTTCGAAAAAGGAAACATCGAATTCTGGCAGGGCAACTACGGCCCAAACAACGCCAAGCAGGTTCCCGGCGCGGACAACGGCAAGTATGATTTCGGCGACAGCAGCAATGAAAAGAATCCCGGCTACGGCTCCATGCAGGTTCACAACTACCTGAAGAAGCAGACCGTTTTCGCCTTCAACAATCACCGCAACGGCACTCCGGACCTCGGCATCGGAAACAACCCGAAAGGTCATCCGGACTGGACCTTCACCGGCTCCTCCAGAAACTACAAGAACGCTCAGATCTTTGTCGTCGGCAAATTCGAAAATCTCAAGAAGCTCCCCGTTGTCCGCGTCGACGCTTCCAAGATCAAATTCATGCCGAAGCTGGATCGCGAGAACCCCAACTACAAGCCCGGCGAGCCGATGAACTTCACCTTCACCGTGGATTTCGGTGACCAGCAGCTCCCCAAAAAGACCTATTCCATCAAATAGAAACGCACGGGCGACGACGGAATCACCAAAAGCGGCATCGTTCCCGTCGTTCCGAACAAGCCGATCACCATCACGGTCAGCACCGACAAACCCGGATTCATCCGCATGGAAGCGTGGCTGCTCGACCCCAATGGACGCCAGGTAACCCTCTCCTATCCCCACCCGTGGGAAAAGGGAAAATTCATCAAGCGCGCAAAATTTGACGGCGGCGCAGGCGTGGATATCTTCTCCCTCAAGCAGGCGGTTCCCGAACCGGCGGATTTCGATGAGTTCTGGGCAAAACAGAAGGCGAAACTCAACGCCGTTCCGGTCAAGTACACCATGACGGAAGTTCCGTGCAAAACCAAAGGCGTCAAACAGTATGCGGTTTCCGTGGATTGCGCCGGCCCGCGTCCCGTCACCGGCTACCTCTCCATTCCCGAAAACGCCAAAGACAAATCCCTGAAGGCACGAGTCACCTTCCACGGCTACGGAACCCACATCCAGAGACCTTCCAACGCCACATGGCTCCCGAAGGACGCCATCAACTTCGACGTCAACGCTCACGGCTACGACCTCGGCAAAGACAATGCTTACTACAAGGATTTCTTTGAAAAAATCAAATCCAACGGCAAAATCTACGCATTCGATCCGAAACAGAACAGCGATCCGGAGACGGCTTACTTCAACGGCATGGCACTCCGCGTGATGCGCGCGCTCCAGTTCGTCAAGGCCCTCCCGCAGTGGAACGGCAAGGAACTGAACGTCTCCGGCGGAAGCCAGGGCGGACTCCAGACCATCTGGGCGGCGGGACTCGACCCGCAGGTCACCTATGCGCAGCCCTCGATTCCGTGGTGCGCCGACCTCGGCGCCCACAAAACCGTCAGGCGTCTCAACGGCTGGCGTCCGGACTATGTTCCCGCGCTCGACTACTACGACATCGTCAACCATGCCAAGCGCATCCCGCTGACCTGCAACACCTACATTGAACGCGCAGGTCTCGGCGACTATGTCTGCCCCCCGAGCGGCGTGACCATCATCTACAACAACATCCCGGGACCGAAAAAGATCAGATTCTGCCAGGGTTCCGACCACGGATTCTCCCTGAAGGACTGGCAGTCCTTCACAGTGGAATCCAAGTAAAAAAACGGATTCCGTTTTCCAGCCGGAGCAAAAACTCCGGCTTTTTTGTTTTTCCTCGCTTTTGCGATTGAAAAAACGGCATTTCCGGTGTATCTTACCGGATGATTCTTATAACAGAACAAAAGGTGGTCAGAATGGATTACAGAATTGAAATCGCGGTCAAGCCCGAATGGCATGACGCCAGAGGCGAAGCCGCCCTCAAGAAAATCAACGATTTCCTTCACGGCGACGTTGAAAAAATCCGCACCCGGGACGTCTTCACCGTCTCCGCGGACATCACGCAGGAACAGGCGGAAAAGATCGCCGCCGAACTCGCCAATCCGGTTCTTCAGGATCACCGCGTCGGAGAATCCGCTCCCGGACAGCCCTTCGACTTCGACTGGATCGTCGCCGTCGGATTCCGCCCTGGCGTCACCGACAACGTCGGCCGCACCGCGCGCGAAGCGGTCGGCGACATCATCGGCCGCAAGCTCTCCCGCTCCGAAGACGTCTACAGCTCCGTCGAATACATGTTCACCGCAAAGAATCTCTCGCGCGAACAGGTCGAAACCGTCGCGCACGGAGTTCTCGCGAACCAGCTGATCGAATCCGTAAAAGTTCTCTCCCGCGAGGAAGTCGCGAAAAACAGAATGCCGCTCAACAAGCCGGTCGTCAACGGAATCGGCGGCGGGGAAGTCGACCTCGTCGACCTCGAAGTCTCCGATGAAAAACTCATGGATATCAGCCGTTCCAGAACGCTCGCGCTGACCCTTGAGGAAATGAAATCCATTCAGAATTATTTCCGCACCGCGAAGGACCGCGCGCAGTACGGACTCGGCAAACCGACCGACGTCGAGCTCGAAGTTCTCGCGCAGACCTGGTCCGAACACTGCAAACACAAAATCTTCAGCGCGGAAGTCGATTACACCGACAAGACCACCGGCGAACACGACCGCTACGTCTCCCTCTACAAGACCTTCGTCCAGAAGGGGACAAAGGAGATTGCGAAGAAAGTCGACTGGCTCGTCTCCGTCTTCACCGACAACGCGGGCGTGATCAAGTTCAACGACAAACTCGACCTCGTCTACAAGGTCGAAACCCACAACAGCCCATCCGCGCTCGACCCCTACGGCGGCGCGATGACCGGCATCGTCGGCGTCAACCGCGACCCGCTGGGAACCGGACAGGGGGCCGACCTCCTCGTCAACGTCTGGGGCTACTGCCTCGGCTCGCCGTTCACCGACCCGAAGGACGTTCCCGAAGGGCTGCTCCATCCGCGCCGCCTCCGCGACGGCGTCCACAAGGGCGTGATCGACGGCGGAAACCAGAGCGGCATTCCCTACGGAATCGGCTGGGAGCGTTTCGATGAACGCTATATCGGCAAACCGCTCGTCTACTGCGGAACCCTCGGAACCCTCCCGAAAACGGTCGGCAAAGTTCCGGGCTCCACAAAGACCATCAAACCGGGCGACCTCATCGTCATGACCGGCGGACGCATCGGCAAGGACGGCATCCACGGTGCTACCTTCTCCAGCGAAGAGCTGCACAAGGACAGCCCCGTGCAGGCGGTTCAGATCGGCGACCCGATCACCCAGAAGAAGATGTCCGACTTCATCTATGAAATCCGCGAACGCAACCTATACCGTTTCGTCACCGACAACGGCGCGGGCGGTCTCTCCTCCAGCGTCGGCGAAATGGCGGAAATCTCCAACGGATGCCGCATGGACCTCGCGAAAGCTCCGCTCAAATACGCCGGACTCCGTCCCTGGGAAATCCTCGTTTCCGAAGCGCAGGAGCGCATGAGCTTCGCCGTCCCGCCGGAAAACATCGACGAATTCCTCGCCATGGCGAAAGCCCGCGACGTCGAAGCGACCGTTCTCGGCGAATTCACCGATGACGGCAAGTTCTGCATGACCTACGGCGACAAAGTCGTCGCCTGCCTCGACATCAGCTTCATGCATGACGGACTTCCGCGTCTTCACCTCAAGGCCGTCTGGGAGCCGAAACACTTTGAAGAACCCGACTTTGCAACCCGTTCCGTCAAAGCCGATGTGCTCTCCATGCTCGGCCGCCTGAACATCTGCTCCGGCGAATACAAGGCGCGCCAGTACGACCACGAGGTCAAAGGCCTCAGCGTCATCAAGCCCTACACGGGCGTAAAGCGCGACGTCGCCTCCGATGCGACCGTCTGCATGGTCGAGCCGCTCACGATGGAAGGCGTCGTCCTCTCCGCCGGCATCATGCCGCGCTACAGCGACATCGACACCTACCACATGATGGCTTCCACCATGGACGTCGCAATCCGCCAGGCCGTCGCAGTCGGCGCAGATCCGAATCACCTCGCCGGACTCGACAACTTCTGCTGGCCCGACCCGGTTCAGAGCGAGAAGACTCCGGACGGAGAATACAAACTCGCCCAGCTCGTCCGCGCCAACAAGGCTCTCTACGATTACGCGCTCGCCTTCACCGTTCCCTGCGTTTCCGGCAAGGACAGCATGAAGAACGACAGCACCCGCGGCGGACGCAAGATCTCCATTCCGCCGACCGTTCTGTTCAGCGTCATGGGCAAGATCAACGACATCTCCAAAGCCGTCTCCATCGACGCCAAGCTTGCGGGCGACGCCGTCTGCGTCATCGGCGCAACCAAGCGCGAACTCGGCGGCAGCGAATACTTCGCCATGCTCGGCAAAATCGGCAACGACGTCCCGAAAGTGGATGCGGATATGGCGAACAAAACCTATGCGGCGTACTACAAGGCGCTCAACGCGGGACTGTTCCACTCCGCGATCTCCCCGGCAATCGGCGGACTCGCCATCGCCGCCGCGCGCGCCGCAATGGGCGGACGCCTCGGCATGACGATCAACCTCGACGCAGTTCCGAAGACTGACGGGCTGAACGACCTGGAGACCCTGTTCTCCGAATCGAACAGCCGCTTCCTCGTCACCTGCGCGAAGGGCGATGTCCCGAAACTGAAAGAAATCTTTGCCGGAATTCCGTTTGCGGAAGTCGGCGAAACCAATACAAGCGGCAATCTGGAATTCGTTTCCGCCGCGGACAAAGTCGATGTCCCGGTGGAAGAGATGGTCGCGAACTACAAAGCCACACTCGCCGGAGTGTAAGGAGAAAAACAGATGAACAAACGTATCCGCAAGAAAAAATGTCTCGGCGAATTCAAGGAACTCGCCTTCGATCTGACCGCGACCTATGCCAAGCTCGAACCGGAAGCCGCCGACGAGCTCGTCGACAAGATTCTCGCCAAAGCGGGAGAGCTGAACATGACCTGCGGCGGCACCTTCAATCTTGACAACTGCGATCTTCTGTTCGCGACGGGACGCATCCGCACGAACGAAGCCGAACGCAAGGACAAGATGGTGGAATTCTTCCGTTCCATTCCGGGCGTGGAGAAAGTGGAAGCCAGCGATTTCTTCGACGCCTGCTACACCCCGATCGAAGACGATGAATGCGGCTGCGGCTGTCATGATCATGAGCATGACGACTGCTGCTGCAAATAATCCGAAATCCGGTCAGCCAAAAACCGCCGCGACCTCAACTCCGGCGGTTTTTGTTCTTTAAAAGCGTCTTCTTTCCCGCCTTGTCTCCGTTTCCCCGCACATCCGGAGAATAAAATTCTCAAACACCCTTGAAAACTGTTTATTCGGCTGTATATTAACCGTGAGATTTGCGCAAAGGATTTTTTGAGAGTATCGGATAACACCGGGGAAGGGTATTCCATGACAGATCGAATTGTTGTATCAGGACGCGGACTCGTCACGCCGATCGGCGTCGGGCTCGATGAAAATATGAAGGCTCTGAAAGAGGGGAAGACCGGAACCGTTTTCGTTCCCGAATGGAAGGAGCTCGGTCTCGACGCCCAGGTCGCAGGCCTCTCAAACCACGACATCGAATGCCCCGTTCTCAATCAGAAGAACAAACGGTTCATGTCCGCCAACTCGAAAATGGCGGTCGCGGCGGCCTACGAAGCTCTCACCGAGGCCGGATTCACCATGGAAAACCTGCCGCATGAAATGGCGGTCATCAACGGATGCGGAGGCTCCGCTTACTCCGAAGTCTACGCGAACGCAACCTCCTACATGGAAAACCGCCGCATCCGCCGCGTCTCCCCGTTCGCCGTCCCGCGCATCATGCCATCTTCCGCAGTGGCGAACCTCTCGCTCGTCTTCGGGCTCACCGGCGAATCCTACGACATCAGCGCGGCATGCACCAGCAGCGCCCAGGCGATCATCGCGGGCGCGCGCCTCATTCTCTCCGGGGAATATGACATCGTCATGGTCGGCGGCTCCGAAGAGGTCAGCTGGGAACAGGCGCTCGGATTCAACGCCATGCGCGCTCTCTCGCACTCCTACAACGACACACCGCACCGAGCAAGCCGTCCGTTTGACAAGAAGCGCGACGGATTCGTTCTCGGCGAAGGAGCCGGCATTCTGATTCTCGAACGCGAATCCCGCGCACTTGCCCGCGGCCACAAGCCCAAGGCGGTCCTTTCCGGCTTTTCCGCAAACAGCAATGCGACCGACATGGTTGTCCCCAATGCCGAATCCAGCGCGGACCTCATGCGCAAAGCTCTCCGCATGGCAAACCTCGAACCGAAAGATATCGGATACATCAACACGCACGGAACGGCGACTCCGGTCGGCGATCCCGTGGAAATGGAATCCATCCGGCTCGTCTTCGATGAAACCGCGAAACCGATCATCAACAGCACGAAATCCATGACCGGGCACATGATCGGCGCAGCCGGCGCTGTCGAAGCGATCTTCTCCTCGCTCATGATCGAACACTCCTTCATCTGCCCGACCGCCAACCTCGACGAACCCGGAGATGAATTCGCATGGGCGGATCTCATCCGCGAAACACGCGAAAACGTCGATCTCAAACACGCGCTGAGCAACAGCTTCGGCTTCGGCGGCTCCAATGCGTGCATCGTCTTCTCCAAATGGGAATGACCGTCTATCCGGAAGATGCGGTAATTCAGGCTCCCCTGGCGGGACATACCGATATGCCGATGAGGGCGTCGTCCCGCCGCCACGGCTGCCGTTACGCATTTACGGAAATGATCGACGCGGGGTCGCTCGTCTTCGGCAATCAGAAAACGTTGACTCTGGCACAGCGTTCTCCTCTCGAAGATTTTCTCGGAATCCAGCTTGTCGGCTCCGATCTTGACCACCTCAAGCGCGCCGTTGAAATCATCAATGAGCGCGACTACAATGTTCTGGACTTCAATCTCGGCTGCCCCGCGCCGAAAGTCGAGCGCAAATGTGAAGGCATCGCCTTCGCCCTGCGCCGCCCCGATGAAGCGGTGAAAGCGTTCGAACTCATCGTCCGAACCTCCCGCATTCCGGCGACCGTCAAAACCCGCATTCAGCATCCGGAAGATCCCGAGCCGACCGTCCGTTTCGCCAAACGTCTTGAGGAGGCGGGCGCGCAGGCGCTGACTCTTCACGGACGCGTCATGAAGGCGTTTTATTCCGGGCCGGTTGCATTCCACATCATCCGCGCAGTGCGCGAAGCGCTGACGATTCCGGTGATTGCGAACGGCGGAATCATGGACGCCGCGTCGTGCCGCGAAATGCGCGAAAAAACGGGATGCTCCCGCGTGATGATCGCCCGCGGAGCACTCGGGAATCCATGGATTTTCTCCGAAGTCTCCGACCCCGCGTTCCAGCCGCCGTCCGTGCAGGAGTTCGCGGATGAACTGGAACGCCATCTGCATGAAATGACCGCGTTTTACGGCGAGGAGCTCGGCTTCCGCATCGGACGCAAATGCATCCTGGAGTATCTGCGCGGACGCGGCTATCCGGGCACGCTCCGCGCCTCGGCGTCGTACATCGCAACGGAGGCGGATTTCCGGCGCATGATGGACGAGATCCGCAAGGGTCCGGTCGGCGCTCCCGATCCGGCGCGCATGATTCGCAGGTAATTTTTCCCAATTCCTCTTTTATTTTCCGCAGATGATGCTATATTCCTTCGTAAAATAATTCAACAAAGGAGAACGTCCATGCGTGGAATCTGTTTCATCGGCGCCGGGAAAATGGCGACCGCAATCGCCGGAGGAATGGTCCGGAAAAACATAAAAACCGAAATTCACACCTTTGACCCGCTCCCCGCGGCGGCGGAACAGTTCTGCAGAACCTGCGGAGGAAAGGCATTCCCCTCCCCAGCCGCCGCACTCGAAAACACCGACGCCGTTCTCCTGGCCGTCAAGCCGCAGTATCTGACGGGCTCAGTCGAAGCGATCCGCAACGCAATCGGCGGACGGCTGGTCATCTCGATCGTCGCCGGCGCGACAATCGCGGCGCTGGAAGCGCTGACCGGAACGAAACGCATCGTCCGGGTCATGCCGAACACCCCCGCGCTTGTCGGTGAGGGAATGAGCTGCATCGCCGCTTCGCCCTCCGTCTCCGAAGAGGATCTCGCCGAAGCGGAAACTCTGCTTTCCGCAGTCGGACTCTGCCGCAGAGTCGGCGAAAATCAGCTTGATGCGGTAACCGGACTCAGCGGAAGCGGTCCGGCGTTCGTTCTCGAATTCATCCAGGCGCTTGCGGACGGCGGCGTCTACGCCGGACTCCCGCGCGCAACTGCGATCGAACTTGCAATCCAGACCGTCCTCGGTTCCGCCAAGATGGCGCGCGACGCCAAAGCGACCGTCGGCGAACTGCGCGACGCCGTCATCTCTCCCGCTGGAACCACTTCGCGCGGAGTGATGGCGCTCGCAGAAGGCGCATTTGCCGCTACGGTTGCCCGGGCGGTCGTCTCCGCGGCGGACCGCTCGGCGGAACTCGGAGCCCTCGCGGCGAAACAGTGAAGGAACACTCCATGATTCATTACGCGGACCTGTTCCTCGCCTGGAAATATTTCAAACCGAAACGCAGCGCAGTCTCGGTCATCACCCTGATCTCCGTGATCGGTGTGGCGCTCGGCGTCGGCGTCCTCATCGTCGTCCTCGCCGTCATGACCGGCTTCACGGACAAAATGAAGGAAAAACTGCTCGACACGACCTCCCACGCGCAGGCCTATTCGCTCACCGGCAGGTACATGGCGTACCCGGAAACAGTCACCGAAACCGTCAAAAAACACGGCGGAACCGCACTTCCGATCGTTGCCATGCCCGTCCTGCTCCAGGTCGGCGACCGCTTCATCCCGAAACAGCTCGTGGCGTTCGAACCGGAAGACGGTGCGAAACAGTTCAAGGTCGACGAAGTCATTGAACGCGGAAAATTCTCTCTGAACCGCGGAGAGATTCTCATCAGCTATCTGACCGCGCGCGATCTCGGGCTTATGCCGGGCGACAAGGTGCTCCTGCACTCCCCGTCTCATCTGGCGGGACTCGTCAAACGCGATGCGAACGGCAAGATTCAGCTCAGCGACAGGACCTATCTTCCCGGCGAATTCAAAATCAGCGGAACATTCGCATTCGGCAAATACGACTTCGACCGCGACGTTCTCTTCCTCAATCTGGAAGACGCCGACGAGCTCTTCGGGCTTCCCCTCGGCGCCGCGACAGGCGTTTACATCTGGACCAAAGATCCGTTCCGCATGAATCCGTTCATGCAGGCGCTGAAAAGCGACCTCCCGCTCCACCGCGTCTACTCCTGGCAGGAACTCAACGCCCGGCTGCTCGGCGTGCTGAACGTGGAGAAAAACATGCAGTTCTTCCTCCTCGTGTTCATCGTGCTCGTCGCCGCGTTCAGCATCACCAACACGCTGATCACGACCGTGATTCAGAAAACGCGTGAAATCGGCGTGCTGAAGTCGATGGGTGCCTCCTCCGGAACCGTCATGCGGATCTTCATTCTGCAGGGATTTTTCGTGGGGCTGATCGGCACGGTGTGCGGAATCGGACTCGGCGTGCTGGTGGTCCGCTTCCGCATGAAGATTCTCGCCGCGCTCCGTTTCATCTCCGGACAGGAAATCTTCCCGAAAGAGTTCTATGTTTTCAACGAACTTCCCGCGCATATCGTCGTAAGCGACGTCTTCTGGATCGCCGCGATCTCCATCCTTCTCTGCACATTCGGCGGAGTGATTCCGGCGTTTCGCGCAGCAAAACTCGACCCCGCAGGAGCCTTGCGTTATGAATAATCACACCGGCGAACCGTTCCTCTCCGTGGAAATGGTCACAAAGTCTTTCCGGATCGCGGCAAACCGCATCGACGTCCTCAAAGGCGTATCCTTCACCGCCGGACGCGGTGAATGGATCGCTCTCACCGGAGCATCCGGAAGCGGAAAAACAACTCTGCTCGACATCATCGGCACCATCTCGCGCCCGGATTCCGGACGCGTTCTGATCGACGGAACCGACACGACCGCACTCGCACCGCGCAAAAACGTCGTCTTCCGGCGCAAAAAAATCGGCTTCGTGTTCCAGTCCTATCACCTCCTTCCCGAACTGACGATTCTCGAAAACGCAATGCTTCCGGGAATGCTCGACGGACGTTCCGCTTCCGTCTGCCGCAAGCGCGCGGAGGAACTCCTGGAACGCGTCGGCCTCTCCCACCGCATCGGGCATCGGCCGAACGAACTTTCCGGCGGCGAGCAGCAGCGGGCCGCAATCGCGCGCGCCCTGCTCAACGAACCGGAGCTTCTCCTTGCCGACGAACCGACGGGAAACCTCGACTCCGTCACGGGCAAAGGCATCCTCGACATCTTCCGTTCCATCCACGAATCCGGCGGCATGTCAATCGTAATGGTCACTCACGACCGCTCCGTCGCGGCGCTCGCCGACCGGATTCTGGAACTGCGCGACGGTTCCTTTTTCACCTGAAAATATGCGAAAAAGAAGAAAACACAATAAAAATTAGTCACTGCTACTTGAAAAAAACTTTTTTTGCGGTAAATTACAGAAACGGCAGAAAAGCAGCTCCATCGGACAGTTTCCGCACGGAGACCTGGGAACGCCCCG
>URNE01000037.1 GCA_900549045.1 uncultured bacterium
GGTTTTGCGAATAAATATTCTGCATCCGGTTGAAAAACTCCGTTTGCGTGGTATTTTAAATGCAACTAAGGAAAGGGCTTTTTATGGCTAATTTATCCGTAAGGGATTACGCACTCGGGTGTCAGCATCTGCTGGCAATGTTCGGAGCCACGGTTCTGGTTCCTCTGATTACAGGATTTTCACCGGCGGCGGCTCTGTTTTCCGCGGGCGTGGGAACTCTGCTGTTTCACCTCTGCACAAAAGGGAAAGTTCCGGTCTTTCTGGGTTCCTCTTTCGCATTCATCGGCGCGCTCTGCACGGTGGTGGCGGGCAACGCCGCGAATATCCCGAAAGCCCAGGGCGGAATCATTGCGGCCGGTCTGATCTATCTGTTTTTTGCCCTGATTGCCTATTTTCTCGGACCGGACCGCATCCGCAAGTTTTTTCCGCCGCTTGTGACGGGACCCGTCATCATCATCATCGGTCTGAGCCTGACCGGAGTAGGCGTGAGCGACGCGTTCGGCAAATTCGAAAACGGCACTTTCTCCCGCACGAATCTCGTGAATGCTCTGATCGCCCTGTTCACTTTCGTCACGATCGTGGTCGGCATGAACCGCGCAAAAGGAATCTTCCGTCTGATCCCGATCCTGATCGGCATTACGGGCGGCTATCTTCTCTGTGTCATTCTCTCCTGCTGCGGACTTTACCACATGGACTTCCACGCGATTGTGACGGCTCCGTGGTTCAACATCCCGTACAAGACCGAAGGGTTTCTTACGTTTCCGTCCTTTGATCTGAGCGCGATTATTCTGATCGCTCCGATTGCTCTGGTGACCTTCATGGAACACCTCGGCGACATCACGACCAACGGCGCGGTTGTCGGCAAGGATTTCTTCAAGGATCCGGGACTTCACCGCACTCTGACAGGCGATGGTCTCGCCACGATCGCCGCAGGTTTTCTCGGCGGTCCCGCGAACACCACATATGCGGAAAATACCGGAGTTCTCGCATCGACGGGCAACTACAACCCCGCGACCCTCCGCATTGCGGCGGTGATGGCGATCGTGCTCGGGCTGATCGGCAAATTCGGTGCGGTTCTTCTCTCCATTCCCGCTCCCGTGAAGGGCGGCGTGGAGCTGATGCTGTTCGGTATGATTGCCTCAATCGGCATCCGCACGATTTCCGAAGCGAAAATCAATCTTGCGGAGAGCCGCAATCTTTCGATTATGGCCGGCACGCTCTGCGTCGGCGTCGGGCTTAACGCCATCGGCGGAATTCCGCTGGTGTTCGGGGAGGCCAAATTCACGGTTTCCGCTCTTTTCGTCGCGACGATCGTCGGCGTTGTCATGAACCTTCTCATTCCGGAGAAAAAAGAAAAATGAATTATCCGAATGTCCATGTGATGACTCATCCTCTGATTCAGCACAAGATTTCCATGCTCCGCAAGATTGAGACCGGAACGAAGGATTTTCATGAGCTGGTGCATGAAATCACTCTTCTGATCGGCTACGAAGCCTCCCGCGAACTTCCGCTTGAGGAAGAGGAAATCCAGACTCCGCTCATGAAAATGCGCGGTCCGGTTGTGAACCAGAAAGTCTGTATCGTTCCGATTCTCCGCGCCGGACTCGGCATGGTTGACGCCATGCGCAGTCTGATTCCCGCCGCCCGCGTAGGACATCTCGGTCTCTACCGCGATCCGGAGACGCATCTTCCCGTGGAATACTACTGCAAGGTTCCGCCGGATATCGCGAACCAGAGTGTGATTGTTCTCGACCCGATGCTTGCGACCGGCGGAAGCGCCGCCGCCGCCGTGTCCGCGCTCAAATCGCGCGGCGCGCGCGACATCAAGATGATCAATGTCATCGGCGCTCCGGAAGGCGCGGAATATTTCAGCAAAGCGCATCCGGACGTGAACGTCTATCTCGGCTGCATGGATCAGGGGTTGAACGAGCACTGCTACATTCTCCCCGGTCTCGGCGACGCCGGCGACCGTCTGTTCGGCACACTGTAAGCTCCGTAATTAAAAAAAGAAAAACCGTCCCCGTTTCCAGGCAATGGAGCGGGGACGTTTTTTTTCAGGGGGGGCTTAAAGAACGAATGTCACCTGAACGGTTCCGGTTCTGTCAGTCGGGATGAAACCGGTTGCGGCTGTCCGCTCGGCGGCGGACGACGCACGCTTGACAGAGAGGTCCAGCTCCATGCCGCGGTAACGGAGACCGCTGAGACGCATTTCGCAGCTGCCCTCCGGAAGGCGCGGAGTGAGCGAGAGGCCGTCCGGACGGAATTCCATGCCCCAGACACATTCGAAAACCATGTTGAGGAAGCCCGTGGCTGCCCAGGTCTGGCGGATCTGCGATTTCCATTCGATGATTCCCTGTGCGCCGTGTTCCTGAAGTCCGCCGTAGGGAAGTCCCGTGTCGGGATGATAGATTTCATAGAACAGCGAATCGCGGACTGCTTTTTCCGCGAGCAGTTCCATCTCTTTCCAGGCTTCCGTGCGGTTTCCCGTGTGGGTCAGAGCGGAACACCAGGCGGCGTTCACCTGCGGCCAGACGAGCCCGGAGTGGCGCGGGTACGCTCCCGGTTTGCCCATGTAGCGTTCGTACGGAGGCCAGACGCAGGGGAGCCCGTTCGGCGTGAGATGGAGCCGTTTCATGATGTCCGGGATGTCGTCGCCGGTAATCGCGCCGGAAAGAATGCCGAAAGCGAGACCGAGTCCTTCCTGACGCTCCGAGTCGTTGACGTCGAGCAGATAGGTGAAGAAGCCGGTTTCCGGATTGCGGAAGCGCGCGCGGATGGCTTTGCGCAGGGCTTCTTCCTCTTCCGCGAATTGCGTTTCGACGGGGAGCCCGAGGACTTCACGCATTTTCTGAACGCTCTGACAGGCAAGGAGATAGAGGCAGTTCGTCGAGAGGGCTTTGCAGGGCAGACCGTGTCCTTTTTTCGCAAGCCATTCATGACGGGGCGTGTCGTGCAGGCAGTTGAGGATGCCGCTTTCCCGGTTGTCCGAAACGAGCATGTCGGGATAGCCCGCAATGCCGTCCTGGAAACATGCGCCGCCGCGGAAGAGACCGTCGGCCGGATCGAATTCTTCATCGCGCATCAGGCGGAGAGTGTTTTCGGACGCTTCGAGAGCGGAGCGGAGGAATTCGGTGTCGCCGGTGCGGAGCCAGTAGTTCCATGCGCCCCAGACCCAGATGATGATGTCCCAGTACTGCCCGAATTCTTCGTCGATCAGCAGTTTCCCGGATTTATCGGATAGAACCGAGAGCAGGGCGTTTTTGGCGGCGGAGGGGCAGAGCAGAGCTCCGGCGTACCAGGTGTTGAATGCGGCGTCGCGGGTCCATGGCGTACGGTACATGCGGCCGGCGGCGATGACGGGAACGGGCTCTTTCAGAAGTCCGTTTTTGTAGAAGAGAACGTTTCCGGCGAAGTCGCCGCAGGCAATGGAGAACGCCTCGTCGACATTCTTTTCCCCGGTCATAAGGGTCGGAATGAATTGTACGGCCATAATTTTTCCTTTTCTTTTATGTGAAAATGAAAAGCGGATCTCCGTTTTGAGCGGAGATCCGCAATGGGCATCGGAGTTCTTTTCCGCTTAGAAGGAGCTGAGAAGAACGATTGCGAACGCCATGACGAAGATCGCAACGGTTTCAACGATACCGAGAACCATCAGCTGGTTGGTGAAGCCTTTGCCCGTTTCCGCGAACGCATCTGCCGCGGCTGCGGAGGAGAGACCCTGCCAGAGAGCGGAGATTCCCATCGAAACGCCGGAGAGGATGCCGACCATCATGTAGACGAACCAGACGCCCGGTTTGGAGGCGAGCAGAGTCGCGTCGCTGGCTGCGCCCATGATGATGAACATGATGATCATGCCGTAAATCGTCTGGGAGAGCGGAGCTCCTGCGAAAATCAGAAGCTGGAACGGAGCCGGCTTGTTCTGTGCATAGCACTTTTTCCATGCGCCGATTGCCGAACATGCGGCCGCGCCTGCGCCGTAGGCGGAACCGATGGCGGCAAAGCCGATGGACGAGAACGCCGCTGCGAAGACCAGAGCCTTCTGCTGGAAATCCGCGACGACGGGGGCGGCGGCCTGAGCCGCGTTTGCGGCATCTGCCGCTGCTGCGAGTAACATACTCATTTTCTTTCTCCTGTTTGGTTATCTTTAATTGGGTTTTTCGTCTTTGCAAAGGGTTTGTAGCGGATTCCCGCCCACTGCATTTCCATGTGGTTCGAGAATTCCAGAGTGTTCAGTCGGATTGCGTGCACCAGCACGCCGAGGAATCCGAGCGCGATGTTCAGAATGTGTCCGAACAGCGCAACGATGATCAAGAAGATCAGCCCGATCACGAACAGATTCTTCGGAAGCGCATCGCAGATCATCGCGCCCATCTTGTTGAAGTTGTCCGCAATGTAGGCTCCGGAGAGGCCGACTGCGAACAGGCGGATGTACGAGAGCACATCCACGAAGCTTCCGATCAGAGCGAAGGGCAGGTTCAGCGCGGCTTCAAAGGTGATGGTGACCACGATCAGCGCCACGCCGATTCCGTACATCCAGTATGCGAATGCCGGAAAGGTTCCGCTGAACACGATCAGATTCACTGCGGTGAAGAAGTTCGCCCAGATCAGCAGCGCCCAGCCGAGATGCCCGAGCGCACGCCAGCTGCGGCGCAGTTCCGTGATTGTCTTGAACAGACGCGCCGACGAAAGCTGGAGCGCCGCAAGAAGGAAGCAGAGCCACTGGACAAACTTGTCCTTGAGCCCTGCCGGAGCCTGATGCAGTTTTTCACCGATTTCGCAGGCGAGCGGGCTGTTCGCCGGGTCCGCAAGGAAGTTGAGCCCCTGCATGAACTGCGGCAGAGAGTGTCGCGGGATTCCGAACCAGGAGCCGTTCAGCCAGCCCCAGATCAGCGACATGGACGAGAGCATCAGGAAGAGATTCAGCGGCAGACGCGCCCCCTCTTTTCCTCTGCAGACCGTGAATTTGCAGATCAGCGCAATCGCGATGAACAGCGCGCCGTAACCGGCGTCTCCGATCAGCATTCCGAAGAAGATCGGGAAGAAGATCAGGAAGAAGAGGTTCACGTCGTTTTCGCGGTAGCCCGGCGTAACGCCGATGAAGTCGAAGAGCGGATCCATGATGTCCAGCCACTTCGGTTTGCGGATGCAGGTCGGAACCTGTTCGTCGTCCGCCGCGGGGTCGGTGATGAGCAGTGCCCAGCCGTTTTTCAGCGCGGCTCCGCGCAGTTCCGGAACCTTGTCGGCGGGAACGTAACCCGAAATGTACGCAATTGCTCCGGCTTCGGACATGCCGTCGCGGTTTTTCGCGAAGGTCAGTTCATCGTCCACCGTCGCCCGGTAGGCGCGGATTGCGTCCAGCGAAGGCGTGAACGTTTCGAGTTCAGCCTGGAGTTCTTCCCGTTTTGCGCGGGCGGCGTTCATCGCGGTTTCAAGTTCGGCGAGCGAACGTTCCGGAAGCGTCACCACATTCAGACCTTTGGTGTCGAACGGCGCGCGGGAGATGAGGGCGAGGCAGACCTGCGCGGAATCGCGGGAGATCTCTTCCGCCGTAACGCCTTCCGGAATTTCCGGCATGTTTTTTGGCGAAGCGGTGCAGAGCGCCACGGTGATGCCCTTTTTCGCGAGAGCCTCGATCTGTTTCGGATCGAAACTGCCCCAGGGGCGCAGACGTTCGCATTCCTTGTTGAGGGAATCGATCTCTTTTTCGAGTGCGGCGCGTTCATCGAGGATGTCGTTGATGCGAGCGACCGCTTTTTCCGCTTCGACGGGAGCGGCGGAGGATTTCGCCTTGCTTTCGAGCAGAGCGAGCCCGGCGCGGTTCACTTCGGCGAGGCGGCGGGAGAGCGCGGCGACGTCCGCCGTGTCCGTGTTCGCGGAGACGACGGTGTGCATGATCGAGAGATCACGCAAAGCTTCGAGGGTCCGGACCTTGTCGGAATCCAGACACAGGAGCGTGATTTTTTTCATCGGTTCAATCATGCTACGGTCTCCTGGAGTTTTTTCTTGGCGATTTTGGAGCGTGCGACAGCCGCCGTGTCCATGTCGCCGAGATAGATCTGAATGGCGCGGATGTTCTCTTTGCATTCAGGAATCTTGACTTTTTCAAAGAGGTTGACGCGCTGGGTTGTGACCCGGAGTTCATCGGCGATCAGGTCATACTGGCGGCGGATGATTTCGCGTTCCTCCTGAATGGAAACGATTTTTTTGACGGATTCGGCCGCATCGTCGAGCCACGGGTCGTCGGCGTAAAGGTCGAACGGCTTTGCGTCGAAAACGACTTCGCGGAACACGGGAACGTCAACGCCCGCGATGTTCTGCACGCCAGTCTCGACGCGGCTGACGGAGAGATTCCGTTTGATTTTTTCGACTGCCTCCGGATCGCCGAACAGCTCCGTCCAGGCGGCGAGAGCGTTCTTTGTCGCCTGTTCAAACTGCTGGTTTTTTTCGATCCGGTCAAGGCAGGTCCGCATTTCCATCTGGAGCTGCTGCTTCTTCAGCTGAAGAGTCGGCAGGAAACGTTGAAACTGCTTCAGCGAATCGCGTTCCTGTTTCAATGCGGTTTTTGTTAATTTGACTTTCGGCATGGTTCAACCTCCGGGTCATTTCGGCCAGAATTTGTCCACAAGCTCGGTTTTCATTCCGGTTTCGGTCTTGTCGAAGCATTCTGCGAGAATCTTCCAGCCTTCGTCAAGCGCGGCTTCGAGCGGGATGTTGACCGAAAGGTCCATCATCTGCTTTTCGAAGGCTACGCCGTAGCGGAGAAGCTTCTTGTCCCAGTTGCTCATCTGGAATCCCATCGACTGCTTTTCGAGAGTTTCCTTGTAGTCCGCGTAGAAGCGGATCATGGTGTCCATGATTGCGCGGTGGTCTTCGCGGGTTCTGCCGTTGACCTGCTGTTTGAGTCGGCTCAGCGAACCGAACGGTTCGATGCGGCCGTTTCTGAGATAGAACTGACCTTCGGTGATGTAGCCGGTGTTGTCCGGAATCGGGTGGGTCACATCGTCGCCGGGCATGGTCGTGACGGTCAGGATGGTGATTGATCCGGCACCGTCGAAGTCAACCGCCTTTTCATAGCGGGAGGCAAGCTGGGAGTAGAGGTCGCCGGGGTAGCCGCGGTTCGACGGAATCTGTTCCATCGTAATCGCGATTTCCTTCATGGCGTCGGCGAAGTTTGTCATGTCGGTGAGCAGAACGAGCACGCGTTTCTTTTCGAGCGCGTACTTTTCTGCGACGGCGAGGCACATGTCCGGGACGAGCAGGCACTCCACGACGGGGTCCGCCGCGGTGTGGATGAACAGCACCGAACGGGAGAGCGCGCCGTGGTCGTCAAGCACATTCCTGAAGTAGAGGTAATCGTCGTATTTGAGTCCCATGCCGCCGAGGATGATGACGTCGACTTCCGCCTGCATGGCGATTCGGGCGAGGAGTTCGTTGTAGGGTTCGCCCGCGACGGAGAAGATCGGGAGTTTCTGAGATTCGACGAGCGTGTTGAACAGGTCGATCATCGGAATGCCCGTGCGGATCATCTTCCGGGGAATGATTCGTTTTGCGGGGTTGACGGAGGGGCCGCCGATTTCGATCATGTCGGAGGTGATTTCCGGGCGCATGTCGCGGGGGGTTCCGGCTCCGTTGAAGACGCGGCCGAGAAGATCGGCAGAGGATGAGACTTTCATCGGATAGCCGAGGAAGCGGACCTCGTCGCCGGTGCTGATGCCGCGCGAACCTGCGAAGACCTGGAGATAGACCTTTCCGTCCTGAAGGCGGATGACCTGTGCGAGCGACGTGCCGCGGGCGCTGGTTACTTCCGCGAGATCGTTGTATGCAACGTTGTCGGCTTCGACGGTGATGACGTTGCCGGCGATCTGAATGATTTTGTGATAGACCTTACGCATTGGCGAGTCTCTCCTTTATTTTCGCGGCGATGTCTTCCTCGCCCTTTTTGAACTTGTCTGAATTGAACGGAGAATAGTTCCAGTCGGTGAACATCTGTCTCAGCTCGAGGAAGAAGCGGCGTGCGGAATCCTTGTCGTCGAACTTGAATTCGGCGTTGAGAACGTCGACCACGCGGCGGAAGACATATTTCTGGCGTTCCGCGCTGCACGCGGCGTCGACCTCGTCGAATGTGTTCTGCTGAAGGTAGACGAAGTCGAGGAATTCGCTTTTGAGGTAGATGACAAAGTCGCCGATGTGAGTTCCTTCTTCGCCGACGACCTTCATCATCTGGTTGATTTCGTTTCCGCGGCGGAGAATCTCGCGGGCGCGCCTGATTTCGCCGGCATCGACGATGCTGTTGTAATGGCTCCAGCTGTCGAGCGGGTGGATTGCCGGGTAGCGGCGTGCGGAGGAACGTTCGCGGGAGAGTCCGAGGAACGCGCCGACGACCTTCAGGGTCGCCTGGGTGACCGGCTCTTCAAAGTTTCCTCCTGCGGGGCTGACGGCTCCGCCGATGGTGATCGAACCTTTGGAACCGTCGTTCAGCATGACGAGCCCGGCGCGTTCGTAGAAACTGGCGATGAGGGATTCGAGGTATGCGGGGAAGGCCTCTTCGCCGGGAATTTCTTCGAGACGTCCGGACATTTCGCGGAGCGCCTGCGCCCAGCGGGAGGTGGAGTCGGCAAGCAGCAGGGCGTTGAGTCCCATCTGGCGGTAGTATTCCGCGAGTGTCACCGCGGTGTAGACGGATGCTTCACGGGCGGCGACCGGCATCGAGCTGGTGTTGCAGATGATGATGGAGCGGTCGATCAGCGGTTTGCCGGTGCGCGGGTCTTCGAGGTGCGGGAATTCGCGGAGAATTTCCACGACTTCGCCGGCTCGTTCGCCGCAGGCCGCGATGATCACGACGTCGGCTTCCGCGTTGCGGCTGATGGAGTGCTGGAGAACGGTTTTGCCCGCGCCGAAGGGGCCGGGTGTGCAGAAGGTTCCGCCTTTTGCAACCGGGAAGAACGTGTCGATGGTGCGCATCTGCGTGATCATCGGCTCGGTGGGCATGAGTTTTTCCTTGTAACAGGAGATCGGAATTTTGACCGGCCATTCCTGGACCATTGTGACGATGCGCTCCTCGCCCCTGGCGTTTTTGACTTTCGCCATGGTGTCGGTGAGCTTGTAGACTCCTTTGGGAGCGACTTCGGTCACTTCCCAGACGCCCTGGAAGGCAAACGGGAGCATGATGTAATGATGGAAGATTCCTTCGGGAACCCAGCCGATTTTATCTGAGGCGGAGAGCTTGTCTCCGACTTTGGCGACGGGGGTGAATTCCCAGGTGGAGGAGTAATCGAGCGGGTCGAGGTAGATGCCGCGTTTGAGGAAGAAGCCTGCCTGTTCGGCGAGTTTTTCGAGCGGGTTCTGGAGCCCGTCGTAAACCTGAGTGAGGAGTCCGGGGCCGAGCTTGACGCTGAGGAGCGTATTGGTGAATTCGACGGCGTCGCCGACTTTGAGTCCGGCGGAGCTTTCGAAGATCTGAAGGTCGGCGCGGGAGCCTCTCACGCGGATGACTTCGCATTTCAGGCGGCTGTCTCCGACAACGGCGTAGGCGACTTCGTTCTGAGTGACGCTGGTGTCGAACTCAACGGTGAGGAGGTTTCCGTTGACTCCGACGATCCGGCCCATCTTTTTGTTTTCGAGCATAGGATCAATCTCCTTTTATGATAATTCGTTTTTGCGGACTTCGGCGGCGGCGAGGTCGAGATTCCGCTGGGAGAGTTCCGCTTTTCTCGCTTTCCACTTCAGCAGAAGCTCCAGTTTGAGCTTGTAGATGCAGAGCGCACCGTAGCTGAAATGCTGTCCGCCTTCAAGCTCGTCGAGCTTGTTCCAGCGGGCGTCGTCGAGAAGTTTTTCGCGTTCGAGCGGGTTTTCCGCTGCAAAAGCCTCGCGGACCGCGCGGTCCGCATCCGTCTCATAGACTCCGTCCGCATGAAGATATGCGGCGGCGTCGAGGTTCAGACGTGCGGCGCGGATCTTTGCGATGGAGTTGCGGAGCGCGGTTTCCCATTCGAGATACCGTGCGGCAAGCCCGTTCTTCGGGAAGTCCGACGGGGCGGCCGTCAGCGAAAGCTTCTTGAATTCGGCGAACTGCTTCGCATTCAGGAACGACTCCGCCGAGGAGTCCAGGTCTTCCGCGGAGATGGAAGGCGCGTCGCCCCGCTTCAGATAGGGGAGCGAGGCGATCAATGCATAGAGAACCATGTTTCCACTCCGTTCCGGGCGTCAGCCCTTGAGCGCCGCCGCGAGCTTGGGACCCACGTATGCGCAGATGACGTCTGCAAGCGCTTCATCGGAGAAGTCGAGGAAAACATCGGTTCCCTTGAAGCCGATCTGGAGCCCGGCGGAGACGCCGGAGCTGATGCGGATCACCGGATTCGCCTTGAGCTGCGCAAGAAGCGAGCCCTTGAACAGGGCGGTCATGGCGTCGGCGTCCTTCTGCGCGAGAAGAAGTTCCACGGTCGCGTCGCCGGACGGGTTCCTGACGCTGTAGGCTTTGACCATCTCGAGAATGATTCTGCTCATCGTTTCGGGCGTCATGGCGTCGCCGACGCTTTCGGAAACGAGGACCTTCAGGCGCGCTTCAATATCCGCGCGGAGAGCGATGAGCACATCGCGTGCCGCCTGTTTGATTGCGTCGTTGCCTTTGGCTACGCTGATTTCAGCTTCTTCATTTGCTTTTTTGACGATGGAAGCGGCTTCCGCTTTTGCCGCCGCCACGATTTTCGCGGCTTCCGCTTTCGCGTCGTCCACAATCTTCGTCTTTTCGGCTTCGGCTTTGGCGATGCCTTCATTCTGGATCCTGTCCAGAAGTCCCTGTAACTCTTCTGCCATGTTCATGCTCCTTTGCTTATGTTTATAGATTTACCCTTATTTCCTTAATATAAACGGCGAATCGCAAAAATACAAGGGAGAAAACGCATAATTAA
>URNE01000038.1 GCA_900549045.1 uncultured bacterium
ACCCCACTGGATGCCGACGAGCACGTTTACGGACATAGTTTTCATAGTAACCCGATTCGTTGTTTTCCGGTTCTCTGTTCTATAATTCAAAATGACAACACAAAAAGAAGTTATAATAAAAAATATTACTGAAAAATCAAATGGAAAGCAAAAAATAAAAGACTTTTTCCCGTTTGCGGGTTTAAAATCCGTGAAGACGCAATATAGTACCGGAACAACAGGGAGAACATCATGGAACTTCTGAATACGCTTCAAAACGCACTTGAGCCATACCCGTGGGCGTACAGCGCCGTCATCGCCTTCGTTTTGGCTGCCGCGGCGCTGCTGGTCAATGTAATCATCAAATTCGTGCTTTACCGCATATTGCAGCGTCTTCTCCATATTCTTCCGCCGAAAGGGAGCGAAGAATACAAAGTCTGTCTTGCGATTGTTTCGCGGCTGGCCAATATCGTTCCCGCCGTCGTCCTCGGCGCGGGAGCTGCGGCGATCCCCGGAATCCACGAGGTTCCGGCGACCCTCATCCGGAACATCAGCGCGGCGTTCGTCATTCTGATGTTTACTCTGGCTCTCGGCAATGTGCTTGATCTGGTCGACATCATCTATCACCGGCGTTCCGAATCGGCAAACCGCCCGATCAAAGGGTATCTTCAGCTGCTGAAAATCTGCTTCTGGGCGGTTGCGTTGATTCTGACCGCGGCGACCCTCATCAACAAAAGCCCGCTGATGCTTCTCTCCGGACTCGGGGCAATGGCTGCGGTGCTCATCCTGATATTCCAGGACACCATTCTTTCCGTCGTCGCCGCTCTTCAGATCCGCTCCAATGACATGATCCGGATTGGCGACTGGATTGAGATGCCCACGCAGAACACCGACGGTTATGTCATCGAGATCGCCCTTCACACCATCAAGGTGCAGAACTGGGACAAGACCATCTCCACGATTCCGGTCCGCAAGCTCATCACCGATTCCTTCAAGAACTGGCGCGGCATGTTCGAATCCGGCGGACGCCGCATCAAGCGTTCGCTCTGCATCGACCAGCGGAGCGTACGTTTCCTCACGGAGGATGAAATCCGGAAACTGGAGGATTTCGTCCTTATCAACGACTATCTGGAACACAAGAGGAAAGAGCTTGACGACTGGAACGCGAATCTCGCTGCGCAAGGGGCAAAACCGATCAACGGACGCCGCATCACCAACCTCGGAACCTTCCGCGCGTATGTGGAACAGTATCTCCGTCATCATTCCGGAATCAATCAGGAGCTGATGCTTCTTGTCCGTCAGCTTCCGCCCGCTCCGACCGGGATCCCGCTTGAGATCTACTGCTTTACCGCTGCGGTGAACTGGGTTCCGCACGAAAAAACGCAGTCGGACATCTTCGATCACCTGCTCGCCATTCTTCCGGTTTTCGGTCTCAGGGTCTTCCAGCAGTGCAGCGATGTCAGCGGCATGATTCCGGCGCGTTTCGAGGCGGCGCAAAACGCGGCAGACAGTTAAATCCAATTTGATTTTATTGCGCCCCGCAAGTATATTACCGGATACAACAGAAAGGAAGTGCATCTTGTCATGAATTTTGCAGAAACTCTTACGCCGGAAGCTCGCCGCGGAGCGCGTCTGAACGCCTATGCATCCACCTGGTTCGGATGCTTCACCGATGTGATGATTGACAGCAGCGCAATCATCATTCTTTATCTGACCATGCTGAAAAGCTCGGAAATGGCAACCATGTTCGCCATGAGCTTTTCGGGAATCGTCGCGATGTTTATGATGATTCCCATGGCGGGAGTCGTCGACCGCTTCGGAGTGAAGCGCTGCATCTACGCCTCCGCCTGGATAGCGCTCGGTTCCTACCTGCTGATGGCGATCGCGCCGGTGTTCGGCAAAACCGCGGCAAGCGGGATCGTGCTGACGGGATGCCTGCTGTTCAGCGTGTCGCGTCCGCTCTGGAGCGCAGCATGGTATCCGCTGCTGAATGACATCCTGCTTCCGGAAGAGCGCGGAACTTTCTTCGGAAGAATGCGGTTCAGCTACATGATTCTGACCGGAAGCGTCTTCTTCGTCATCGGTCTGGTGATGGGAGAAAATCCGCCGGAATGGTTCCTCCAGACCGTGATCGGGGCGGCGGGGCTTCTGATGTTCGGACGCATAGTCTGCATCAGCCGCATTCCCGTTTCCACTTCGGCGGAGGGAAAATACGATCTGAAAAAAGCGTTCGGGATTTCCATTCGCAACGGACCGCTCGTGAGCTTCTCGGTTTATGTCTGCTGTCTCAGCGCGGCGTTCTGCCCGCTGGCTCCGCTGGTTCTGCTCTACCTGAAAAAAGGGATCGGCTGCGGCGACAACGTCGTCCAGACCGTTTCTTCCGTCGGCATTGCCGGACTCATCTGCGGATATTTCTTCTACGGTCCGCTGCTTGCGAAAATCGGGATGAAACGTCTCCAGCTGATCACGCATGCCCTCTACATTGTCATTCCGTTTCTGCTGTTTCTCTGCGGCAAGAGCATGCCTGCTCCGGCATGGATCGCGGGGGGGTTGCTCTTCATCGGCAACTTCGCATTCGCATGTTTCAACTGCAGTTTTTCGCGTGAAACTCTCGCGCTGGCGCGTCCGGGCAACTCGGTGATGGCGATGGCGTTCTGTCAGACCTACCAGCAGCTGGGAATGGGAAGCGGACGGGTCGTCACCTCCTTCCTGCTCGGAAGCGGAATGCTGGCGACCCAGTGGAACTGGCGCGGATTGAGCGTCTGCAACTATCAGACGCTCTTCCTGATAGAAGCGTTCTTCGGGTTGTTCTGCCTGATCATGCTCTTCTGCATCCCGTCAGTCGTTCCGAAGCACGAAGATTATTATGAGCCGTGATCATTTCTCGCGGCTCAGTCCGAAGATTGTGTAAAGCACCGGTTCATTGCCCGCGACGATTGCGAATTTTGCGCTTGAACCGAGTTTCAAAGGACGGCCCTGCGGGTCGATGGTGATGAGAACCGGATATTTCGCAGTCGCCGTCTTTCCGTTTTCAACCGGCGTGTCGTAAACGCGTTCCACTCGTCCGAGGAAAATTCCGTATTCCAGGCGGTTGAAGACTCCGCTTGAAATCCGCACGCTCTGTCCTGGGTGAACTTTGCGGACGAGTCCTTCATCCACATAGGCGAGTCCTTTGATGAGATTGCCGGCGGCAAGGTTTGCTGCGACTTTTCCCTTTTCCACGTACATGGTGTACTTGCACGGCAGATTGATGATGCGTCCGCCGACCGGAGCGATCAGTTTGCAGTCGTCGATATAGCGGCGGATGAATTTGAGCGAGGCGCGTTTGCTTTCGATTTTCGCCTGAACAAGCGCGAGGTCGCGGCGCGCCTTTTCGACGGTTTTCTCGCCGAGTCCGCCGCGGACCATGCGCAGATTTTCCTCCGCGCGGGCGACTTCCGCTTTGTTTCGGATGAATTCTATTTCCGCGTTTTCGTATTCGTGCTGGGAGATCGCGTGTTTGTCGCGCAGGCTTTCCAGACGTTCGAGGCGGGTCGCGGTGCGTTTCAGGCGGTCGCGGCTCTCCGAGAGATTGGTTTCCGCATACCAGAGTTCTTTCGGAAGCGGGTTCGCTTTGAGCGCTTCCAGTCCCGCTCTTTTCACTTCCAGTTCCGCCTCCAGTTCATGAATGGCGGATTGAATGGATGCGTATTCCTCCTCATACTTTGTCGCGTCGATCTGCGCGAGGACTTCACCCTTGCGGACGTCGTCGCCTTCATCCACATTCAACTTGAGAATGCGCCCGTCGACGATGCCGACGACTTCCACGGGAAGTTCCGAGGTGATTTTGCCGTCCGCGTAAATCACGTCTTCGATTTCAATGAGAAACAGGGATGCGATTCCCGCAAACAGCAGAAGGGAAAGGGTGATTCCGATGGTCGCAAAAATGTGCAGCTTTGCCCGGAAATCATGCTTGTGCTGAAGTTCCATGTTCATCATGATTTCGCCTCCTCTTTTTCCGTACTGCCGCCGGGTTCACGCTGTTCTTTCAGCTGCATGGCGTAGAGTGAACGATAGGGTCCGTCCTGGCAGAGCAGCTGCTCGTGCTGTCCCGTCTGCGCGATTTCGCCGTCTTTGAGAACGACGATTAGATCGGCGTTGCGGACGGTTGAGAGCCGGTGTGCAATGATGATTGTGGTCCGCCCCGCCATGAGTTTGTCGAGCGCGTGCTGGACAACCGCTTCGGAGATGGTGTCGAGAGCACTTGTGGCTTCGTCCAGGATGAGAACGGACGGGTTGTGCAGAACTGTGCGGGCGATTGCAATGCGCTGCTTCTGTCCGCCGGAAAGAGAGACGCCGTTTTCGCCGACTTCGGATTTGAAGCCGTTGGGCAGATCGCGGATGAATTCGTATGCGTTCGCCATTTTCGCCGCTTCCACGACCTCTTCAAAAGTGGTGTCGTCGCGCCCGTAGCGGATGTTTTCTTCAATGGTTCCGCTGAACAGGAAGGATTCCTGAAGAACGATGCCGACGTTTGCGCGAAGCGAATTCACGCTCAGATCGCGGATATCCACGCCGTCAAGCAGGATGCGTCCGCCGGAGACGTCATAGAAGCGCATGAGCAGACTGGCGATTGTCGACTTTCCCGAACCGGAGGGGCCGACGAGCGCGACTTTGAGCCCGGGCTTGACGTCGAGTGTGAAATCCCGCAAAATCGGTTTCTCCGGTTTATAATGGAAGCTGACATGTTCAAATGTGACATGTCCTTTTGCATGACCGATGCTGACGGGATTTTCCTTTTCCTTGATTTCCGGGACGGTATCCATCAGGTTCAGCAGACGGTCAGCGCTGACGGCTCCTTCGCTGATTGCCGGGGCGAAGTTGGTGATGCCGGAAATCGGAGTGAAGAACATCTGAATGTAGGTGTAGAAGGCGACGAGTTCGCCGATCGTCATGCGTCCGGTTGAAACAAGGTAGCCGCCGACGCCGAGGACGGCGACGAGGGTGTAGGCGGAAAGCTGGTCCATGACGATCGTCAGGGAAATCGCGCGCATGGAGAGCGTGAGCGACATGTCGAAAGTCGGCTTGAGCCGCTCCATGAACGAACGGTTTTCCGTCCGTTCCTTGCCGAACGATTTCACGACTTTGATGCCGTTGATGACCTCCGCGAGGTTGGCGGAAACTTCGGACATGTGTTCGCGCAGAACCTGCGAACGCCGTTTCAGCATCTTCCGGAAGGTCGAGAAGACGATGTAGACCACCGGGAGAACAAATACGCAGATCAGCGAAAGAGTCGGACTCAGGAAAATGAGCATCACGCTGACGAAAATCAGCTGGAAGACGTTTGAGGCCATGCCGACAATCACCGTTGAAATCATCGCCTGCAGCGCTGCCACGTCGGTGAGGATGTTGGAAATCAATTTCCCGGTGCGGTACTCCTGATAGAAGCGCAGGGAAAGACTCTGCAGGTGTTTGAAGAGCTTCACGCGCAGATCGAAAAGCATGCGCTGAATCGGATAGTGCGTGAAGTAGTTGCTGGTGTAGAAGAAGAACGCGCGGATCCAGTAGAGGAGGATCACGCCGCCGAGCAGGACGAAGAGCAGGCGCAGATCCGACCCTCCGAGCGCTTTGTCGATGATGATTTTGAGTACCAGCGGCATGAGCAGTCCGAGACACGTGCTGCAGATATGAAACACGATGCAGACATTGAGCATTCCCTGATACGGTTTGACGAATTGGTACAGCTTTTTAAAATGCGCCAGGTCTTTGTTTTTCATGGTTGGGGAAATTCCGGCTTGGGTTTGGGGTTTCAACGGGTGTACTGAGAATCAAGAGCGTTGTTCTGATTTCAAGTGATCCGATGTTCCTTTTCAGCCTTTTGAGGATTTGATACGGAGAAATGCCGTTCAGGTATACTGTAGCCCCGTCCGGAGAAAATACAACCCCGTTTCAAAGAAAAAACGGAAAAATTTTTCTCAGATCCGGAATACGGATCCGATCTTTTTCCCGAGAATCGCGCCCGCCGCGGCAAGCGTCGCGGCAAGGAAAACCATTGTCCATACGCCGAACGCGCAGGCGGTGAAGGGACCCGAACCGAGAATCTGCGAAAGGTCGTAAATCGCGCGGGTGATCGGGAAGTATTCCGCCTTCTGAGCGAGAATCAGGGAGTCGGAAACCTCCAGCATGGAAAAACTGAATGCGAAGAGAGCGCCGACCACCAGATTCGCCGCAATCAGCGGAATCGTAATGCGGCGGAGCGTGCGGAGCGGTCCCGCGCCGAAGGTCCGCGCGGCCTCCTCGAATTCGGCAGGCGTCTGCTCCAGCCCGGCGCTGGCCGAGCGCAGAACGTAGGGGAGGCGGCGGACAGCGTAAGCAATTGCAAGCAGCCACATCGGGTTGTCCTGCGGATTGAAGATTTCCGCCGCCCAGTCATAATTCACCGTCATGCCGAGATAGCCGAACGCCACCACAATTCCGGGAACCGCGAGAGGAAGCATTCCGAGCGCATCGAGCAGCCATGCAAACGGGAGTTTCCAGCGCTGAACGATCAGCGCGATGGCGAATCCGACCGCAAGCGCGGCAATCATCGCAAGCGAGGAGTAACGCAGACTGTTCAGAATGCTCGGAACAACCAGTTTGTTGGTCAGCGCGTTTTCAAAGTTGAGCAGACTCCAGTGTTCCGGCAGAATCGTGCCGTACCAGTTGAGCGAGAAGGCTGTCAGAATCAGAGCCGCATGCGGCAGAACGGCAAGCGCGGTTACAAGAATGAAAAATCCCGTCGGGAGCAGCCCGCGCAGTCCCGGAAGACGTGCGGCCGAACTGCCGAGGGTTCCCTTGACAACCGTTCCGGCGGAAGATTTCAACAGGCATTTCGCCAGCAGGTACATGATGGAGGAAAGAATCAGCATCACGGTCACCAGCGCATATGGTTCCGGATTTGTTTCCAGTTCCGTCAGACCGTTGAGAATCTGAACGGGTGTTACGCGGTTGTAACCGAACATCAGAGGAGTTCCGAGTTCGGTGAAACTCCAGATCAGCACGATGCTTCCGCCCGCGAGAATTCCCGGTTTCAGCAGAGGCAGAGTAATGCGGAAGAATCTGCGCCAGACTCCCGCGCCGAGGTTCCGCGCGGCCTCCCGCAGAGACGGATCTATGTTGCCGAGCGAGGAGACCAGATTCAGATAGAGTATCGGATAAAGATGCAGCGCTTCAATGAAGCAGATCGACCAGAAGCGTCCGTTTCCTCCGAGGAAATCGATGCGTGCAAAACCGCAGGAAACGAGAAGCGTGTTGATCACGCCGTAGTGTCCGAGAATCTGCTGGAACCCGAGAGCTCCGACGAACGGCGGCAGAATCATTGGAACCATTGCCGCGAGGTGCGCAAGGCTCTTCCCGGGGAATTCGTATGCATCGTAGAGAAACGCCATCGGAAGCGCGATGAGAAAAACCATGAACGTTGTCACAGCGGCAATCCGGAAGGAATTCACGAGTCCTTCCAGATAGATGAAGTTTGAAAACACCTCTTTGATCAAAGAGGGATTCAGCCCCTCCGCCACGACGGTATAGACGGGCAGGAGCAGGAAAAGAAACAGGAACGCCGTAATCAGAACGGCGAGCAGTGCGCGGAAGAGTTGCCGGAGAATCATTCGAAACCTCATATTTTATGTATTATAATATGCCACTTCTCCCGGAAGATTGCAAATGCGGGAATGAAAATAGACGGAATTCCGTTTACGGCGGAACGGACGCGGAGAAACTCTCTCCTGCGTCCGCCCGGAGTCCGGGCGTCCCTTCCGGAAACGAGACGGTTGAGGCGTTTCGGCAGGATTCTGTGAAGTCGCGGCGGCGGAAGCGCCTAGAAAATCAATCTCCGGTCTTCCATCGCCGTTCCGAAAAGACAGAATAAATGAAAATCTCTCTTGACTTTCCCGCGTCTGTGATATAATGTAAGCGGAATGCAAAAAAAAGAGGTTTTATGTCTATCGGAAAGAACCAGAAACTGGACCCGCTGACCCGCGAGTTCACGGAGAAACATCCGGATACCTGCGCGGCTGTGACGGCAACCGCGGAACAGAAGCTCCGGTACGGAGTTGTCGGGCTGTTTCTGCTTTTCCTGCTGATGTATCGTTGCGACCTCTTTGTTCTGCTGGTCTGCGGCGTCATGATGCTGCTCTACTCCGGCGCCGTGCTGATCCGGCTGACGGCGGCGATCCGCTCTCTTTCCCGCCGCAGCATGGAACACGTTTCGGCGGATGAAATTGCAAACGACGATCTGCCGGTCTACACCATTCTCGTTCCGCTTTACCGGGAGCCGGAAGTCGCGGAAAAAATTGTGAAAAGAATCGCCGCGCTGGATTATCCTCCGGAAAAACTCGATGTCAAACTTCTTTTGGAAAGCGACGACGAGCTGACTTTCCGCGAACTGAAACGGACGGAACTGCCTTCCGGATTTACAGTCCTGCGCATTGCCGACGCTCAACCGAAGACCAAGCCGCGCGCCTGCAATTTCGGCCTGCGCGAAGCCAAAGGGGAGTTCTGTGTCATCTACGACGCCGAAGATATTCCCGATCCCGATCAGCTCCGCAAAGCGGTCGCCGTGTTCCGCCGCGATTCGGAAAAGCGGCTTGCGTGTGTTCAGGCGAAACTCAATTATTACAATTCCCGTCAGAACTGGCTGACCGGATTCTTCACGGTTGAGTACACTGCGTATTTCGACCTGATGCTTTCCGGCTGGCAGAAATTCCGCATTCCGCTTCCGCTGGGAGGAACCTCAAACCATTTCCGGACCGCATATCTGCGTGAACTCGGCGGATGGGATCCCTTCAATGTGACGGAAGATTGCGAGCTCGGATTGCGGATTTATGAAAAACGCTGGAGCACCGCCGTTCTTGATTCCACGACTCTGGAAGAGGCTAATTCGCGTCTCTGGAACTGGATGCGCCAGCGGTCGCGCTGGGTCAAAGGGTTTATTCAGACTCATCTTGCGCACTACCGCAACCCGTTGGTGACAATCCGGCGGCTGGGGTTGCGCGGCGCGGCGGGTGGTTACATGGCGGTCGGCGGGGCGAGTCTGATGATGCTCACCAATCTGATTTACTGGCCGCTGACTCTCTTTTACCTGTTTCTCTTCTTTCACGGCCTTTCCGCGGGAGAAACTGCAGGGTCTCTGCTGGCCGCATCGCCCGAACGCGAAAATCTGTACCGGGGCGTGGAGCTCTGCGGCGTTACATGGAAAGTCTGGCCGATGCTTTACACGGGGGAGGGCGAGGATCCGTTCTGGGCGATCCTCTCGCAAGTTTTCTGCGCCGGTTCGCTTTTCCTTTTCCTCTCGAATTTCCTGCTGGTCGGCGTGCATGTCGCGGCGGTTGTAAAGCGCGGATTCTTTCATCTGATTCCCCATGCCCTTCTGATGCCGTTCTACTGGGTGCTGATTTCCCTCGGCGCATGGAAGGGTTTCCTTCAGATTTTCACAAAACCGTTCTACTGGGAAAAAACGCTGCACGGGCTCGATGCGGCGTTTCAAAAGGAGGCAGAATGAACAAACGTCATTTTTCTTTGATTGAACTCCTGATAACGATTGCCGTCATTGCAATTCTGGCGGGGTTGCTCATGCCCGCGCTGAACATGGCAAAACAGAAGGCGATCGACCTTCACTGCATCAACAATCTGAAACAGTTCGGAACGGCGTTCATGACCTACCGGAGCGACAGCGAGGACAAAATGCCGATGTGGAGTTCCGACCTTTATCCGATCTACATGGCGTCCGCGAAAACCTATGAATGCAAACGGGACATGAATCGGAAAAACATCACCTTCCCGAGCACGGAGTGGCGTCTGAACGTCCCCGGCGCGGCAACCGATGACCGGAAATTCGTTGAAGCGTACGACTATCCCTCCTCCCAAGCCGAAGAGGGACGCTCCGTTCCGGCGGACGATCCGCGCAGAAAACTGAAAATCAGCTATTTCTATGAATTCGCCGCAACGCCCGCGTCGTGGGAGCTTGCGGAAAAAGCGAAGGGCGCAACCTGGTGGGAGCTGAAATATTATCAGATCGAAGCGCTCTCCCCGAAGGAGATGGTTGTGGAGGGAATGGATCCCGAACAGAAAAAGCTCTTTGAAAAGGACGACGCCAAGTTCAAAACCCGTCTCGCGACATTCCCCGTTCTCCGCTGTTTCTGGCACATGAAAGGCATGACGCCGGAATCCGACAACACACCGGTCTACAATCTTTCCTACGACGGCTCCGTCTTCTACAGCGGTCCGCCCGCGTGGGAAGTCAATTCCTGTACTCAGAAATAACTCGGATTTTCTGCGTCATATTTCTTCTTTTCTGCACATTTCTGCTTCATGCGGACCGCCTCTTTCCCGGCGTCTGGAAGGCGGAAGTGCGCGGCACGGAGCGTCCCGTGCAGACCGAAAACGGCGAAGCGGAGTTTTCTGCCGAGTTTCCCGGCGGAGTTCTGCTTTATCAGGAATGTGACCGCTACCGCTTCAAGCCGGACCGCCGGGGATTCAACTCAAAAAAACTCTCCGTTTCGGTAAAGGCGGAAGGATGCGCACATCCGCTGAAGGCATGGATTTTTGTCAAGGATAAAGACGGCGCATGGTTCCAGTCCGACCGCGAATTTTCGCTGAAACCGGGCGTCTGGACCCGCCTTTCCGTCCGCATCGACCGTCCGGGACGCGAACTTTTCCCGAAAGGGCACTCCGCCGCATGGAGCGGATTCTTCGCTTCCAGAATCTTTGCCGCGGGCGTTTCGATTTACGGCGAGGGGAAGGATTCCGCACGTGTTTCCGTGAAAACTCCGGTCTTTGAAGGCGAGCGAGGGAATCCGCCTCCGTCCGTTGTGCGCTGGGACTTTCCCGAAACGGGCCGCCGGTTTCAGACAGTCGTCTCCC
>URNE01000039.1 GCA_900549045.1 uncultured bacterium
ATCTGTTTTATTTATGCGGACTCCATGCAAAAATCCTTGACAAACCCGTTTCCGGGAAGTAAATTACTGCCGTTCCGGAATGAATTCATGCAACTTGTCACAGGAGAAAAAAGTGAAAAATATCATACCTCTGATCGTCTCGGTCATGCTGGGACTGGCCGCAGTCTATTTCGTCAGCAAACTTCTGTTTGAAAAAGAGAATACGGAAACGGAAGCCAAAGTCTCCGTCGTCGTCGCCGCGCGGGATCTCGACGCCAACGACGAGCTTTCGCAGGGCGCGCTCACCTACAAGGACATCCCCAAATCGGCGGTTCCGAAAAACGCGCTGCTCTGGGAGAATGTGAGTCTGGCTTACGGTCAGCTGCTCCCCCACGCGGTCTCCGAGGACGAATACATTCTCATGACGGACATCCGCGCGCAGGCGACGCTCAGTGACTGTGCGCGTCAGGGCGAATGGACCATCCCCGTCACGTTCTCCGACCCCGCGCTCGTCAAAATGCTCATGCCGGATGATGAAATCGCGATTATCTCCACCTACGTCGGCAAAGAGGTCGTCATGGACAAGGACATGAAAGTCAGCGACGGCTCCGGCGTCAAGGTGAACGAGACGCGCGAAACTTCCGTTCTCCTCCCCTGCGTCCGGGTCATCGGAATTGCAAACGAACGCGGTTCGTTCCGCGAAAGCGGAAGCTCCAGCGGCACGATTTTCGTTTCGCTCCCCCCGCAGCAGGCGATGATTCTGATTGCGGCGCAGCGCGAATCCGAGCTCTATCCGGTTCTCCGCAAACGCAACGACTCCGTCGCGCTCAACCGCAAGGACGGCGGCGTGGTCAATGCCGGAACATTCGCCAGAATCCGCAAGGGACTCGCGTCGGCGGAACTGCCTGAAATCCCCAACAAAGATCACCGCTGAGGTTCAAAATGAAACGCTTTTTCCTGTCTCTGTTTTTTGCGGCGGGAGTTCTGGCCGCCGCGGATGCCGCGCCCTCCCCGGATGGCGGCATTGTCTCGCTGCCCCCGGAAAGCCTCTCCGTCGCCACCGGAGAAGTGCGCAGAATTGAAATGCCGTTCCCGGTCACTCAGTACAAATCCAGCACGGAAAATGTCCGGATCGCCAACGCCTCCGGACGCTCCTTCGACATGGAGGGCGTGACAGCCGGGAACGCGGTCGTCACCGTCTCCATGCCGGGAATGAACAAGGAGTTCCGCGTCACCGTCTCCAGTTCTGTCATGCCGCTTTACCGCGAACTCTGCCGCGAACTCAGCGACCTTCCCGAAATCGGCGTTGAACTTTCGGACAACGTTCTCGCTCTGCGCGGGGAGATCACCAAGCCCGGACACTGGGAGTATTTCCGCCGCGTCATGCGCCGTTATGAAAACGACTGCCGCAACTACGTCGTCTTCCGCGCAGGACCCGTTCTTTTCGCAGAGCTGACAAAAGAACTCGAGTCCGCCGGCTACAAAGTTGTGGACGCCGTCTCTCCGGAACAGCCCGGGCAGCTCAGGCTCCAGGCGGGAAACGGCGTGCTGACCGTCTCCGGATACCTGCTCTGCGACGAAGACGTCGCCTCCGTCAAACGCATCCTCGCCTCGCAGAACTGGCTCCGGCCGGAATGGAACGGCAACTCGCTCAGGGTGGAAACCGATCTGAACGTCGCGGACACTCAGCTTGATGTCGGTGTCGTCTTTATCGGCGTCACCCGCACCCAGCTGGAATATCTCGGCAACTCCTCCGCGGACGGAACCGTTCTTTCATGGAATCTGATCGCATGGTTCCGGGCGCTCTCCGGAGCATTCCCGGAAGGCGTCTCCGGAAACAGCGGAACCGGAGTTTATTCAAACTTCAACACAAACCTCAAAGGCACGCTCGTTTTCCTCGGGAGCAACGGAATCGCCGACTTCCGCGACGCCGGACATCTCACGCTGACCAGCAACGCGACGGAAGCCGCCTCCTATGAAAACGGCGGAACGCTGAGCATCAAAGTCGTCAACAAGGACGTCGCGGAAATCAAGGAGATCGACTACGGGCTGAAACTCAAAGTCCGAGGAGGACTCGTCCGCGCTGACCTGGTCCGTCTCGAACTTGAACTCGAAAAAAGCCTCGCTCCCGTCAAACAGAATGACGACTATCTCCAGCGCAAGACAAAAACGAAAAGCGTCATTCTCTGCCCGCTCGATAAAACGGCGGTCATTGCGGGACAGAAGGAATCCGCCTATTCCGCCAGCAACAGCGGCTATGCATTTCTGCGTCATGTCCCCGTGATCAACTGGTTCATGGCCGGCCAAGAGGACGTCGGAGAAGAATTCCAGATTCTCATCCTCGTCTGCCCGCAGATCGCCGCCAGGAAAGCGGACATGACGGAAAAACCCTCCGCCCAGACGGCAAACCTCGAAAAAACCGTTTCCGAATCCGTCCGCGCGAAAGACAAAAAAGTGCATGACCGCGAAAAACGCAACTGGTTCCTCAAAATGTTTACGTGGTGAGGCTCTTCCATGATGATGCTGAAAATCACAACCGGGAAAGAAAAAGGCAGGACGCTTGAGCTGACGGCGGACACACCGCTCACAATCGGGCGTTCCGAGTCTTCCGGGTTCTGCATCCCGGACAAAAAAGTCTCCCGCCGCCATGCGGAGATTGTTTCGGACGGCGAAAACGTCTTCATCACCGATCTTTCCAGCCGGACCGGAACCCGCGTAAACGGGCGCGCCATTGCGCAGCGCACCCCGCTTTGCATCGGCGACACCATTCAGATCGGAGAGACGGATCTGGTGCTGGAGAAGACAGAGGACGCGCAGGCCGCCCCCCTCCCCCGCACGACGGCTCCGGCAAAAACGGAACCGCCGGTCAGAACGGAGAAAACGCAGATTCAACGGAATCTTCCGCTCTACTCCGCCCAGGAATCGCTCGCCGAACTCTACAGCAGCTCCATGCTGACGCTCGCAAAACGGGTGCAGACGCGTGTGCTCGAACTGCTCAACATCGACGCCGCGGCAAAGGAAATTTCAAACAGCGAAATGCGCCCGAAAGTGGCGGACGCCGTCGATCAGATTCTGCGCGAAATCCGTCACGAAATTCCCTCTTCGGTCAAGCTCGACCAGTTCCGTCAGATTCTGCTGGACGACCTGATCGGGCTCGGCCCCCTCTCTCCGCTTCTGCGCGACGGGAGCATTTCGGAAATCATGATCAACGGTCCCGACAATCTCTTCATCGAAAGCAAGGGACTTCTCTACCGTTCGGCGGCAAAATTCAACAGCGAATCTCATCTGCAGGCGATTATTCAGCGCATCGTCGAACCGCTGGGACGCCACATCGACGCCGCCTCCCCGATGGTCGATGCACGTCTGGAAGACGGCTCCCGCGTAAACGCCGTCATTCCTCCGCTCGCGCTCGACGGCTCGCTCGTCACAATCCGAAAGTTCGCCTCGAAAAAACTGACCGACGACGATCTGATCAAATTCGGCAGTCTGACAAAACCGATGGCGCTCTTCCTCCGGGAAGCAGTGCGCGCTCGCCGCAACATTCTCGTTTCCGGCGGCACAGGCTCGGGGAAAACGACTCTGCTGAACATTCTCTCGCAGTTCATTCCCGAAAAGGAACGCATCATCACCGTGGAAGACTCGGCGGAACTGAGACTTTCGCACGAAAACCTCTGCCGTCTTGAGGCGCGACCCGCGAACGTCGAAGGACAGGGGCGCATCACAATCCGCGACCTCGTCGTCAATACGCTCCGAATGCGCCCCGACCGCATCATCGTCGGCGAGTGCCGCGGCGCCGAAGCGCTCGACATGCTCCAGGCGATGAACACCGGACACGACGGCTCCATGACCACCTGTCACGCGAACAATCCGCGCGACGCTCTGTCGCGTCTCGAAAACATGGTGATGATGGCCGGTTTTGAACTGCCCTCCGCCGCAATCCGCGAACAGATTGCATCCGCAATCCACCTGATCGTCCAGCAGACCCGTCTGCCCGACGGTTCCCGCAAAATCGTAAAAATCTCCGAAGTAACCGGACGCGAAGGCAACACCATTCTGCTTCAGGACATCTTCACGTTCGAGCAGGAAGGATTCGACGAGAACTTCCACGTCATCGGCCGCCACACCGCAACAGGCAACATTCCGACCTTCGTCGACGAGCTGCGCCAGGCAGGCGATCTCGAACTGGACATGTCGGTCTTCGTGCCGGAAGGATAAGGAGGCGGCGCATGAATTCAGTTTCAGTTCTGCAGCGATACGGTCTCTACCTGCTGGTGCTCGCGGCGGTTGCGATGCTGGTATACATCGTCATTTCGCTCGTGCAGTCCTTCACTCTGGAGCACGCCGACCGCAAGCTCAAGGAACAGGACTCCGACGGAGCAGCGAACAATATCTATTATTTTATCCGGCGCACCACACTTCAGCAGCTCCAGCTCTCCGTCGGAACCCTGCTTTCGGGATTGCTGATTGCAATCCTCGTCTTCTGCCAGGTCTACGATCTGCGCATCATCATTCCCGCGACGTCGGTTCTGTTTCTCGCGGGAATGGCGGCGCCGTGGCTTTACTTCAACGGAAAGGCGCGCAAACGGGCGCTCGAATTTGAAAACAGCATTCTCGATCTCGCGCTCGGGCTGACCAGCGGGCTGCGCGCCGGGCAGGCTCTCCCGCAGGCCCTCGAAGTCTTCTCACGCCGCTGCGAAGGCCCGATGAAAGAGGAACTGATGATCGTCATCCGCGAATACCGTCTCGGCCTTGAACTTGCGGAGGCGCTGCAGCGCATGTACAACCGTCTGCCCTGCGAAGATCTTCAGCTGCTGATCGTTTCAATCCGTCTGACCGCGCAGTCGGGCGGAAGCATGGCGGATGTTCTCGGAAAGATCACGCAGATGATCCGCGGACGCACCGAGTTTCAGCAGAAGCTCCGCGCCCTGACGGCGCAGGGGCGCTTCGAAGCGCTCGCAATGTCGCTCGCTCCGCTGGTTGCGTTCCTGCTGCTCTTCTTCATCAACAACGATCTGATGCTGCCGATGGTGCAGACGACTGTCGGATGGTGCGCAATCGGCGTCATGCTGACCCTTGAACTCATCGGCTATTTCGTCATCCGTTCCATTGTAAACATTGAGGTGTGACGCATGAAACAGTTCATTATCCATTCGCTGACATTCATGGCAATCGTGCTTCCGGCGCTCTATTTTCTCGTTCTGGACGACCGGACCGAGAAGAAGAAATCCGGCGACGCCTCCCTGCCCCCGCTGTTCCGTCTGCTCAACCCCATGGCGGACTTTATGGAAACGCTAGGCTTCGGAACCTTCTTCCGGAAACTTTTCGCCGGACACAGCATCACGCTTCAGAAGAAGCTTCATTTTGCCGGACTCAATCTCACGCCCGGCACAGTCTACTGCGTTCAGGCGCTCCTGCTCACGCTGTTTGCGCTGCTTGCAGGAGGAATCGCCATGCTGCTGACGGATGAGGAAAACCGCATCTCCATCCCGATTGCCGGTGCGATCGGCGCACTGGTCGGCTGGGCTCTGCCCGGAATCACCATCGGCAACCTCGCGCAGCAGCGGCAGCTTGCAATCCTGCGCGCAATTCCCTACTCCATCGACCTGATCGCTTCCGCCATGCGCGGCGGACTCGATTTCACCGCGGCGGTCCGCTTCTACGTCAAACTCGGCGTTTCAGGTCCGCTGACGGAGGAGTATTCGCAGATGCTCCGCGAAATGGAGCTCGGGGTGATCCGCACCGTCGCGCTCCAGAACATGGCGGACCGCATTCAGATCAAGGAGTTCACCTCCTTCGCCGCCGCAGTCGCCCTGGGAACCGAACTCGGAGCGCCTCTCACGGAAACAATGGAAATTCAGGGCGAAGAGATGCGAAAGGCGCGGTTCGCTCTCGCCGAATGCAAAGCGCAGCGTGCGCCGTCGCTCATGCTGCTCCCCATGGCGCTCTTCATCCTTCCCGCGGTTTTTATCACAATCCTGACTCCGGTCTTCCTCAAGATGAAGGAAGCCGGTGTTCCCCTGTTCTGAGGAGGCCGACATGAACAATATGCCGTCTAAATACAGAATCCGCTTCATCTCCGGCGAACTTTCCGGACGCGTCTTTGCCGTCAACGGCGCCGGAACGAAAATCGGACGCGCGAAGACCGCCGACATCCGTCCCGGCGGCGAAGACATCGCGCCGGAACACGTCACCCTCATGCCCCAGCTCGGCGCCAATGTCCTCCTGCTCGTCCACGGAACCGAATCCGCATGGGTCAACGGAGAAGAATTTCACGGCGGCCAGAGCGTCATGCTCTCCCCCGGAGCGGACGTCCGCATCGGGAAAGAGCTCTCGTTCGTTCTCGAACCCGACGCCTCCGCCGATCCCGTTGCAGCCGAATCCGAAGAGGCGACCGAGGAACTGACCGAAGAGGCGACCGCCGGGGGTACTCCCGCAGACGGCGCACACACCCGTTACGCCTCCCCCGCTGAACTCGACGAACTCCGGTCCTTCAGCCGCAGCGAAAAACGGCGGCGCAAATTTGTGCTCGTCTCGGGAGTCCTCCTTTTCGTCTGCATCATTGCGGGCGCTTACGCCTACACCGTTTTTGAACAGGAAAATCCGCTGACATGGCCCGGCGAAGTTTCCGGACACTACAACGACGGCGAAATCCGCACCGAAATTGAACCGTTCGGGAAATGCCTCGTCTATTTTCCCAAAACCGCAGCAACCGTCCAACGCGTCGACGGCAACAACTGCGAGATCATGACCGCCCTCGGCAGAAACATGGACGTTCCGTTTCATATTGTCTTCACCGTCAACCCGCTCCCCGACGGTTTCCACACGACACGCAGGAAAAGTTTCGACGACTGGCGCAAGCGCGTTTCCGAACAGAACGGCTTCGCCTTCCTCAGCGATCCGGAACAGGATTTCTACCGGCCGTCCGAAAACGGGTTCCCCTATTACAGCGTATCCTACATGCGCATCGACAAAAAAATCCGCTGGCAGGGATACGCCAGCTACATGCGCTATCAGGACAAGGAACTTGTTCTGCTGCGTGAAGTCCCCGTCAACCACTTCTGGCGCGCCGAGCAGGTCCTGCGCAGATTCGGCGCATTCGTCGTCTCCCCGACTATGGTCGATCATTTCTGGGAGATCCCGGAAAAACGCATGGAGGTCAACCCGACCCGCCTTCTTCAGCGCTGCGCGCTCGAACTCCGCAAAAACATCGCGGTCGCCGTCTGGGACGACCTTGATTTCGCGCTGCGCACTCTGCTCTGCCGCGCATACGAAACCAAAGATCAGGTTCTGATCGACGCCGTCGTGCCGCTCTGGCTGGACTTCCGGACGAAACAGCAGGTCTGGTATTCGCAGAACTGTCTCGCGTATCAGACCGCGCAATCTTCGCAGAATCTGCCGGAGATGACGCGAATCGTCAACGACTGCCTCCGCCGCTTCCCCTCGCCGGATGACCACCGGCATGTGAAAATCATGAAAAACATTTGGACGATTGAAGAATGATGAAACTGTTCAGCAAACTCAGAAAAAGCCGTACGGTTCCGTCTCCGGAAAAGGAGAAGAAACGGGCGTATATCCATCTTATCGAATTCCGCTGCCGCGGCCGGCTGATCGTCTCCGCAAAAACCGACACGCTCGGTTCCATTGTAAAAATCGGGCGCGCGCCGGACAACGACTGGGTGGTTCCCCCCGAAGACCGCGTTGCCGGGGATTATCAGGCGGAACTTCATCTCGATTCCCGGCACATCCGCCTTCAAGCTTGCGGAAAAGCAAACTTTCATTCCCGCGGGAAAACGATCACCAATGCTCTGCTCAAACAGAACGACCGCATCTCCATCGGCGACTGCGAGCTCTTCGTCAAACCGGCGGAACAGCGCGAATCGCGCCCGTGCGACGTCCACCGTCTCGAATTCCGTAACGGTCCCCGCGAGGGCGAACTCGTCCGGCTGGAAAAAGATCTCATCCGCATCGGCTCCGATCCCGACAACGACATTGTACTGAAAGACGACGTCGTTTCCCGTTTCCATGCGGAAATCCGCATTGCGGAAAACGGAGAATCCTGGATCCGCGACCTCGACAGCGTCAACGGAACCGTCGTCAACGGCGCACGGCTCGGACGCCAGGAGCGCATGCTCATGGACTCCGATGAAATTTCCATTGCGTTCTTCGACATGACGTTCCTTGACCGCAACGTTCCCCACGCCCGCTCGCAGATCGGACGCAAGATGCTCGTCATGGGCGGAACCGTTCTCGTGATTCTGCTCTTCTTCGGCATTTTCTACGCCGCCACCCCGCAGGCCGTCCAGCTCCTCAACGCCGCCGAATTCTACATGCGCCGCGCCGATTTCAACGCCGCTCAGCGCATGCTCGACGCCATGCCCGGCGCACGCGATTACCAGAAATACGAAAAACATCATCAGGATCACCTCCAGGCTATCGCCCGCTACCGGAAAACATTCGCCGCCTGGAATGAATTCAAACAGCATCTGACCAATTCCGAGTGGCAGGACGCCGCCGAATGTTTCGGACGCCTCGAAAGCGATGACCGTTTCGCCTGGAACTGGGAGGACGCCACCGTCGATGAACGCATGGCTGAAGTCCGCCACGCAAAGGAACTCCTCGACCTCCAGTTCCGCATCCGCCACCTGCTCGTCTCCATGGACGCCGACCCGGAAAACCAGTGCTCCTTCCTGAAAGTGCTGAAAAATTCCGCCCTCCGTCCGCTCGAAAAGGAACCGGAATATCTCCATCCGCTCCGCGGGGAAATCCGGAAACTGACCGCCGAACTGGAAAAGAACAGCGCCAATCTCCATAAACTGAAGGCCGTTCTCGAACGCCTGAACACGCCCGGCGTCCCCTTGAATCCGCTGATTTCCGAAATCAACAAACTTCAGGAGCTCTCCTCCGGAAGTGTCCGCGTCCATGCGGAAGACCTTGCGGAGGCTCTGAAAAAACTTGAGAAAAACCGCAACGCCGTGGCGGCGAATCAGACCGCGCTGATCTCTATGCAGTTCGACCGGATCGCGGAAGAAATCCCGTTCGTCTCACGCGATGAATGCCTCATCAGTCCGCTGCTGATGAAAAAACGGGATGATCTGATTCAGCGGCAGAAAGATATTCTCGACCATGCGGAAAGCCTGAAATCTCTCTGCGCCCGTCTTGCAAAAGCCGGATTCGGGGAACAGGACATTCCCGCTGTTGCAAAACGTTTCGCGAATGAAACGGAACTCCGCAAGGCGTTCCAATTCAACGAACTGAAAGAGAATATGCCGAATCCCCGCCGGAAAACGCCCTGCGGCGTCTACGACCGGATGTTCGGAATCCGCTTCTTCCATTCCATCATCCGGCAGTCAACCATTCAGACAACCAACATCTATTCCGATGACATTGTATCCAGTCTGGATTTCTATCCGGAGTGTATCAGCCTCCGCACGCTCTACTTTGCGGCGGAAGAGACGCTGCTCTGGCTCCGGCTTCCGCAGAACCGCTGGATGCGGCAGGACGCCGTGCAGCGTCTGCACAAACGCTGCACGGAACTTCTCGAATGCCGCGCCTCCATGCTCGCCACACTGAACCGGATTGCGGAATCCTCCGCCGGAACGCGCGTCTACTTCGCGGCGAAAGCGGCATACTTCTACTTCGCCCCCCCCTCCTCCGTCTCCTCCCAGGAGATGCTGGCCTATGCCGCCGCGTGGAAACGCTTCCGCCTGAAACAGCAGGAACTCACGGAAAGTTACGACCCGCTGAAACTCCGCGAAACGCAACGGATCCGCAGCAGAATCCTTGCGGAAGGGCTGCCGGGCGACCCCGTGCTCAACTGGTTCTGGAGTCAGGGCAAATGAAGCGGCGGATTGTCAGAAAACGGAGCATTCTCCTGGAGTACACAATTCTGATCTGCTCCATTCTTCCGCTCGTTTTCGCCGCTTCGGCATCGGTCTTCTCGCTGTCCGCCGGTGGCGGATCGTTCGGACCGATCGGACGCGGCATCGTCGCACTCTATCAGAGAATCGTCACCGTCGTGTCCCTGCCGGTTCCATGATGCGGAATCAGCGCAAATCTTTTTCCTCATGCACGCCGGACGAGCTCGACTCCGCCGGGCTCTTCCCCGCATCCGGAGAAACGCCCGAAGCGTTTGCTGAACGGATCGCCCGCCTTGAACAGGAGCTGGACGGAATCTCCGCTGACCGGGCTTTTCAAGTGCTGATTGCAGACTCGCCGGAAATCCCCTCCGCCCTCCGGGAAGAGGCGGAAAATTTGACCTGGGAAAAGTTCCGTTTCCGCGCCGGCTGGGTTCCCGCCTGGTACTCCGCCGCCCGGACAGGCTTTCTCTCCGCCGGAATTCTGCTGGAAGCGGACGGGCTGCTCCCGCTCGTTTTTCTGCACGGCGGTTTCATCCGCAAACGGCGCCGCCTGGGATACGACGCCGCCGAAACGCTCGCGCATGAGATGATCCACGCCGTGCGCATCCCCTTCCCCGGCTCGGCATACGAAGAATATTTTCCGTGTCAGATGAGCCGCTCCGCATTCCGGCGAAACGCCGGAAATCTGTTCCGGAACCGGTATCTTCCGCTTCTGTTCTTCGGCGGACTCGCCCTCTCTCCGGTTCTGGCCGCACTGGGAACAGACGCCTGGTATGCGCCGCTGATTTTCCCGATGCTGATTCTGCTGAGAGAAATACAGATACGGCTCCGTCTTGCACGGGCGTCGGAAAACCTGCGGAACGCGGGATTGAATCCCCTCCCCGTTCTGCTGCGGCTGTCCGACGCGGAAATTTTCCGGCTGGCGCACAGCACGCCGGAACAGATTCAGGAAACGGCAAAAAAATCGTCCCGCCGGAAATTTCTTCAG
>URNE01000040.1 GCA_900549045.1 uncultured bacterium
CCGCCGGCGCGCTCCTTTGCCCAAAGCATGTTTCACCATTCTGTTTCTTGTGCTGACAGTTTCATATATAAGATATGCTATTGCCGGAAACGTGCTGTTCGCCACGATGCCTTTTCTGCTTGCCGCGGCGGCGAAACTCCCCGTTTCCGTTCTGCTGTTCAGAATAATTCCGGCTCTGCCATTCATTCTCTGCACAGGAATCGCCAATCTTTTCTTCGACCATGCGCAGGTTGCCGTCTTTTCGCTTGAGCTTTCCGGCGGAACGGTCGCCCTGCTTGTCCTGATCGCAAAAACTCTGGCCTCCGTCGGCATGGTGCTGGTTCTCACTTCCACAACCGACTTCCGCGACCTCGCCGGAGCTCTGCGGTGCCTCCACGTTCCCTGTCTGCTGATTCTGGTGCTTCAGCAGCTGTTCCGCTATCTCGCTCTGCTCGCGCAGGAAGCCCGGAACATGCGGAACGCCTGTTTCATGCGCAATCCGGAATGCAGAATCATCCCGCTCAGGGAATGGGGAAACCTCGCCGGACGGCTTTTCATCAAAAGCGCCGTTCATGCCGACGCCGTCCATGCCGCGATGCAGTGCCGTCTTTTCCATGCGGGCAAACCGCTTCCCGCCCGCGGGAAAGGTTCGCCGCTGGAGTGGTGCATCGTCATCCTGCTCAGTGTTCTGTTATGCCTATTGAGGAGAATATCATGAAAATTCAATTGGAAAATCTGACTCTGGAACGTCCCGGGGGAGTCCGCGCACTCAACGGAATTACCCTCGATTTCGACTCGGACCGCTGCGCCGCCGTTGCGCTCCTGGGGGAAAACGGCGCGGGAAAATCCTCGCTGCTGGAAAGCATCGTCGGGCTGATTACCGTCCATTCCGGACGCATCCTCGTGGACGGCATGCCGCTCGAAAAGAAAAATCTCTCTCAGATACGCAGCAAAATCGGCATGGTGTTTCAGAATCCGGATCACCAGCTCTTCTCGCAAACCGTGGAGGAAGACGTCGCATTCGGTCCATCGAACCTGAACCTTCCGGAAGAGGAAATCCGGAACCGGGTCGAAACCGCGTTGAAGCAGATGAACATTCTTCCTCTTGCCGGACGCGATGTGACACAGCTTTCCGGCGGAGAAAAGCGGCGGGCCGCTCTTGCCGGAGTCCTGGCGATGAAACCGGAGGCGATCCTGCTGGATGAGCCGACCGCGATGCTCGATCCCCGCGCCGGCCGGGAGTTCGCCGCCTATCTGCAGGATCTCCCCGTTCTGAAAATCATCGCGACACATGATCTGACCTTCGCCGCAAGAGTCTGTCCGGAATGCGTGATTCTTCAAAAAGGGAAAATCGCCGCATCCGGGAAGACCGCCGATATTCTGAACCGGCACGACCTTCTCCTCCAGTGCGGACTCGAATGACTTCTCCAGGCAGCCTCCGGTCACTGGAACGATTGAACTTGCGCGCAATTCCAGGAAGCGGGACTTACACAGGGAGCCGCACGGTGAACACGCTGCCGCGTCCGGGTTCGCTTTCCAGACCGACCGAACCTCCGTGCGCTTTCGCGATCGCCTGAACCAGCGCAAGTCCAAGTCCGTTTCCCGGAAGATGACGGCTCGAATCCGCCCGGAAGAAACGTTTGAACACCTTCTCCCGCTCCTCCGGCGGAATGCCGCAGCCGGTATCCGAAACACTCAGCACGACTTCCCTGTCCGTCCGTTTCAGAGCGACCGTAATACGCCCGTGCGGAGGTGTGAATTTCATGGCGTTGTCCAGCAGATTTCCCGCCAGACGCTGAAGCTTGACCGCATCGCCGGAGAAACGGACCGGCCGTTCAGGGATGTTCAGTACAATCTCCTGATTCTTCTGTTCCGCGGGAAGACGGAACAGTTCCACCGACCGCTCCAGCAGAGCGGAGAGATCCAGTTCCCGGCGATCCGGAACGATTGCGCCGGATTCCGTTTTTGAAATCTCCAGCATCTGGTTGATCAGCGCGAGCATCGCGCGGCACTCCTCGGCGTTGTCTCCCAGCGTATTGAGCGCATCCTCCAGCGAGGGATTCCCCGAAACGGTCACTTCCGACCGCCCGATCATGCGCGTCAGCGGCGTCCGCAGATCATGCGCGATATCATCCGCGATCGTGCGCAGTTCCGACATCAGCGTTTCCGTATTGCCCGTCATGGTGTTGAAGCTGGCGACCAGCGAATCGATTTCGCAGCCGTCGTTGTTCAGCGGAACGCGGCACGAGTAATCCCCCGCGGCAATGCGGTCCGCCGCCGCGCCCACGCGCTGAATCCCGCGCACCATGCGGCACGAGAGTATCCATGCGCACAGGACGCTCAGCGCAAACACCGCCACTCCGCCTCCCCAGAACGCATTCACGATCCTGTCCAGATTCTCATCCGCCGCATGCTGATTGAGCCCGATCACCAGCATGTTGCCGTCCGGAAGACTCTTCCACGCAAGACGGATGCGGCGTCCACGCGAATTCTCCATGTCTCCGTAATGAAGACGCGCGGAGCTGTGCGCGTAATCGAATCTGCGGAAACGCTCCCTGTCCGGCTCGACGGAGGGAGAGCTGGCAACAATCCGCCTGTTCCTGTCCAGAAGCAGGGAAACCAGCCGTGCGCCTTCTCCGAACGATTCCTGCGCAAAATCCTTGGCCAGCACGGCGGTATGTTCTTCCGGCAGAATCCGCTCCTTGCTGAAATGCGGCGGGTCCGTTTCGTAAGTCACGCGCCAGATCTCTTTTCCGCGGAAACCGAAAACGATATAACTGTCGCGGTTCCGCGTTTCGCGGCAGGCGAGAACCGGCAGGAATCCTGCGACTTCCTCCGCGATATGCCGGAAAAGCTCTTTCGGAATGCGCGAGAATTTCGGAAGCACGACCAGCGAATTCCGCAGTTCCTCTCCTGTAAAGTAACGATATTCAAACGCGCTGAAAATCCGGTGCAGCCGCCAGTCCGTCTCTTCCTTCTCCGCCCGGAGCAGATGCAGATACACGATCACAAAAACAATCGTGTACGAAACAAGAAACAGCAGCGCATACAGCAGAACCGTCCGCGACTTCAGCGAATGGAGCAGCGTTTTATTCCAGGACATGGCCGAATCCCCGGACCGTGCGCGGCATCTTCTTTTCAAACGGCTTCAACGCCGACGCTTCCACAATATCCGCCCCGGCATCTTCGATCATCAGAAATCTCATGGCGTTTTTCCTCCTCTGCGATAATATAATTCACTTGCCCCCGTTCTTCAACAAGCCGCAGAGGATTTTTGCGGAAACCGCCGGGAAGCGGCAAAAATCCGGTCGCAGGGCAACTCCTGATTTCAAAGCGGCTCTGCATCCGGAATCTTGCCGTAAGACTGCCCTCAGTTGTCAGCAGAACGCTCTGTTCGATTCGATCAGGGCGATGCGCCGGGCGACACAGTCGTGCGAATAAAGCGGGTCTTCCGGCGTGTTCCGGACCCAGTCGAGAAGCTTCTCCACAGTCGTCGCGGCGACATGCATGCGCGTATCCGAAGAGGCGTAGTAGATGAAGACGTCGCCGTTTTCACGCGCGACAAGACCGTTGCAGAACACGACGTTGGAAACGTCGCCGATCCGTTCCTCCTTGTACGGGGCAAGGAAGAAACCGCCGGGGGAGGCAATCACTTTCGAGGGATCGTCCGGAGCGCAGAGGAACGCATAAAGCACATAACGCAACCCGGCGGCGGTGTTGCGGACGCCGTGCGCGATGTGGAGCCAGCCTTCTTTCGTCTTGACCGGAGGTGCGCCGCAGCCGTTCTTCACTTCCTTGATCGTGTGATAAATCTTCTCGTCGACGATCTGTTCATGGTCAAGCCTGGCGTGTTCGATCGAATCGGAGAGACCCCATCCGATGCCGCCGCCCGTTCCCGCGTCGATGAAGCCGTCCTGCGGACGCGTGTAGAAGGCGTATTTGCCGTTGACGAATTCGGGGTGGAGAACGACGTTGCGCTGCTGCGGGGACGGCGTGACGAGGTCGTCGAGACGTTCCCAGTGTTCCAGATCCTTCGTGCGCACAATGCCGCACGCGGCAACCGCGGAAGATTCATCGCCCTTCTTCGCGGCGGGATCCTTGCGCTCGGAACAGAAAAGACCGTAAATCCAGCCGTCTTCGTGTCTGGTCAAACGCATGTCGTAAACGTTCGTGTCGCGCTCGGAAGTCTCGGGCAGGAGAATCGGCTTTTCACGGAAACGGAAGCCGTCCACGCCGGAAACGGAATCGGCGACGGCGAAGAACGACTTGCGGTCGTTGCCTTCAACGCGGCAGACAAGGGAGATTTTTCCATTCATTTCAATCGCGCCGGCATTGAAGACGGCGTTGACGCCGAGACGCTCCATGAAGTGCGGATTCGTCGCCGGATTGAAGTCGAATTTCCACTGCGGCGGAACCATCTCATTGGTCAGTACGGGATTGACGTAACGATCGAAACAGCCGTTGTACCAGTCGTTGTCGATCGTGTTCGGACGGGTCACGAGCGCTTCGTAACGAGCGAGCTCCCGCGCTTTCTTCTGTTCAAAATCATTCATTTTTCAAACTCCTGTTTGCAAAATACCGTTTGAGATACTATACTGTCTCCGACAGAAACAGCAAATAACAAAAGAAAGCAAAAACTGACACTTTATGTTTAACGACTGCTACAGCCGGACTCAGGAGTTTGTACGGGAGCCGCCCCTCCCGCTCTACCTCTATTCAGTCGGAGAAAAAACGCTCGACTGCGGCGAAATCTCCGAAATGGGAGAACTCAAAAACACTTTCGCCGAAATTATCTGGGGCATGGAGGGCGTCGGGGAACTGACACTCTTCGGAGAAAACTTCCGCATCGACCCGGGCGACGTCTTCTTTTATCTTCCCGGCGAAGCCCACCGCCACCGCGCTCTCTCCTCGAAATGGGTCACGCGATGGGTCTGCTTCGACGGTCCGCTCGCGGAGGCCTGTCTGCTTGCCTGCCGCTATCCGCGGCATCAGCAGAACTGCGGAAAACTCGACGACGCCCTCTTCGAGGATCTCAAAATCTCCATCGCCGATACCGACTGGGGACAGATCCGGCGCCTTTCTGGCATTTTGTGTCAGATTCTGACAAATCTCTCCCCGGCGCAAGTTCTCCCGCAACACTCCGCTCTCCTGGTGAAACAGTGTATGGAACTGATCCGGAGCCAGCTCTCCAACCGCGACCTCGACCTCAACATGGTCTGCGACACTCTCGGAGTCACCCGCACCACGCTCACACGCCTGTTCAAGGAAAAAGTCGGGCTCTCCCCCGGACGCTACATCCGCGACCGGCGGCTCCAGGAGGCGCAGATTCTGCTGCTCGGGACGAACCTCCCCGTCGGCGAAATTGCGGAACGGTGCGGATTTCCGGAACTCACCTCGTTCATCCGGTTCATCCGCAAAAATCTCGGCTGCTCCCCTCTCGCCTATCGCGGCAAAACTCTGAAGGAACAGAAATTTAAAATTTAAAAGGTTCTCCGGTCTTTTCAACCGGAGAACCCGCAAATCAGAAATGAGCCGGAACGCTTACTTTCCAACGGCGTCCGTATAGCTGACCGCATCGTCGTAAAGCTTCATCACCTTCCCGGAGGGGAGCGGCGAAAGCTTCGCGGCGGCAATCGCGGCGATCAGGCCGGCAAAGAATCCCGGAGCAAGCTCGTAGATTCCCGTCGTCTTCGAACAGCAGAACAGCCAGGCGATATCAACCGCGGCGCCGACAACGATACCGACGACCGCACCAGTGAAATTGAATCTGCGCCAGAAGAGCGAAAGCATGATCGCGGGACCGAACGCCGCGCCGAACACGCCCCACGCGTTGGAAACGAGTCCCATGATGCTTTCCGCTTTCGGATTGCTGGCAATCGCCATTGCGACCGCGGCGACCAGAATAACCACCACGCGACCGACCCACAGAAGCTCGCTGTCGCCCGCCTTGTCTTTGCGGACCAGCGGTTTGTAAACGTCGCTCGCAAGAGCGGAGGAGGCGGCGAGCAGCTGGCTGTCCGCCGTGCTCATCGAAGCCGCGAGAACGGCGGAAAGCAGAACGCCGGAGATAACGCCCGGGAAAATCATGCGGACCATCTGGATGAACACAAGCTCGTTGCTCTGGATATCCTCATTCAGACCGAGCTTGAGGCGTCCGATGATGCCGATCAGCGCGGCAAAGGTCACAATCAGAACGGTCCAGGAAATACCGATCTTCGCGGATTTCTTCAGGCTCGTCTGCGATTCCAGAGACATGAAGCGGATGATGATGTGCGGCATGCCGAAGTAGCCAAGCCCCCATGCGAGGCCTGAGACGATCTTGCGCCAGTCGGCAAACGGATTCCAGTATCCGGCGGTTTCAATCACCTGCGTGGAGGAATCAAGCACGAACACCGCGAACAGCGGAGCAAGCAGCATTGCGGCGAGAATCAGCAGCCCCTGGAAGAAGTCGGTCCAGCAGACCGCGGAAAATCCGCCGAAGAAGGTGTAGCCGACAATGATGGCCGTGCCGATCCACATCGCCAGCGTCGCATCCATGCCGATTACCTTGTGGAACAGAATTCCGCACGCCTTGATACTCGCGGCGGTATAGACGGTGTACGCGACCAGGAAGACCAGCGCGCAGATCACCTGAAGCGTTTTGGAGCTTGCGAGAAAGCGGTTGGAAAGGTATTGCGGAATGGTGATGGCGTCGCCCGCGACAACCGAAAAACGGCGGAGGCGCGGCGCCTCGAAAATCCAGCTGAGCGTATAGCCGATGGCAAGACCGACGGAAATCCACACCTCGCCGAGTCCGGCGGCGTAAATCGCAGTCGGCAGTCCCATGAGCACCCACGCGCTCATATCCGATGCGCCGGCGGAAAGCGCGCCGACCCATGCGCCCATCTTGCGGTCGCCGAGGAAGAACGTTTTTTCTCCGCCTCCGCGTTCCTTGAAAAAGAAGTAAACTCCAATGCCCAGCATGAAAACCAGGTAGACGATAAAGACGACGATTTCCGACTTGTTCATAATTCCCTTTGCTGCTGTTTGTTTAAAATGAATTGGATACTATAGCACATTTTCACAAAAAGACAAGAGCCGGACGAAAAACATCCGGCAAAAAATCCCGGCGGAACACGGCGCGTCGCTTCTCTCTCAAACAGGGAAGTCCGCATGCTCCGCCGGAAAACTTCCGTTACGGAAGAAGAACCATGTCCATGAACTGATCCGGACGCTTCGGCTGCTGGCCGATTCCCGGCGTCAGCTCGATCCAGCCGACACGCTTCTCTCCGTCGTTCATGTTGACGATGAAGCTGAAGCGCGTCGCCGAACCCGGAAGCAGTTTGAACGGGCTGATCGAGACCGGAGGCAGAGCAAGCTCGTATACAACTCCGTCCGCCGTCCGTCGGATCGCGCAGTCGCCCTGATCCGTCCGGCCGAGCGACTTCGAAAGCGAATCATAGGAGCTCGCGGAGGCCGCAAGACGATTCAGCAGAGGTTTGCCCTGATAGAGCGAGAGCAGATACTCGAAATCGTCGTCCTGATATCCGGCGGTTCCCTTCGGGGCGTTCGCGACCGTATCCAGTGCGAACTGAACTCCGTCGCCCAGCCAGGTGGCGGATTCTCCGTGCGTATCAACAGGATGGAAACCGTCCTTCTTCACCTCAAATGCAAGATAAAGACGGGCGGAATCCCATTTGCTGCGGAATTTGACGGTGCTCTTCTTCATGGACTCGCTCCAGGGGGAGCTCTGAACCGAGTTTTTCACGGTCAGAACCACCGGCGCGACATCCTGCCAGTCGGAAAGATCGCCGTCAATTGCAATTGCTTTTTCCGCTTTCGGGACGAACAGCGCACGGAGTGAGACAGAGACTGTCTCGCTCTGCTTGATTGCGGGAAGTTCGACTTTCAGTTTGGCTTCACGCGGAATCATGCCGATTTCCGGAACGGTACGGAACGCAACACTGCGGGTGCTTTCCCCCGGAATATCGCGGAATTCCAGCTTCTGTTCGCCGTCGACAAGCCCCGGAGTCAGAACAGAGACCGTGCCAGAGAGCGGTTTCGCCGTGAGGTTTGCGACCTCAACTGCAAAAGTGTGCGGTCCGGTGATTTTCACGGAGGTCCGGAACGCCTTGTCGGTGATATTCAGTTTCGCGGAAGCGATCTGCTTCGCAAGTTCTGCGGCGGATTCTTCGGTTTCGAGATAGACGGGACACTCGTTGAGTTCAAATGTCGTTCCGTCGATCCGCGAACCCATGAAATCGTAGGCGCGGAATTTCTTTGCGAATTCGATTTTCTCCGGCTTGCCGCTCCACTTCCAGAGAACCGCGGTTCTGCGCGTTCCGAGGTCGAAGATATAGCAGCGGTAGTTCGCACCGAGTTTCACCTGACCCACCGGTTTTCCGTCCTCAATCCGGTCTGCCGCCGCACGGACGGCATAGAGATAGAGCGACGGCATGACGGTATCGCCGTTCTCCGCATTTCCGGGGCGGATGCATCCCCATGCGGTCTGGCAGTGTCCGCTGCCCATTGCAAAATGGAAGTAGATTTCCACGCCGTTTGCGAATCCGATGATTTCATTGCGGATGTCGCGCGCCGTGTTGACGACCGCTTCCGGGAAGATGCGGTTGTCGGGATATGCCTGCGGGAAAACGCGGCCGGCCTCGGTCGAGAAGAAACGGAAGTTCGGTTTGAAGCGTTTTGCCATCTTCTGAAGACTCTGCATATCCTCGCCGTAGTCCGGAAGCTCGGGAAGCTGGCGGTACGGATGCTCGGAAATGATGTCGAGCCGTTCCGCCACGCCGGGCTTGGAGATCACCGTCTCAATCCACGGAACAGTCGTTCCGCAGGAGTCGGGACCAGCGATTGCCGCATTCGGGTCTTCCTTGCGGATGACGTCCGCCGTGACATTGATGCAGCGCGCCACCGAGTCCGCATCCACAACCACCAGATTCGCCGGGTCCGGATTGGCTGTGCGCCCCGACCAGATGTTCGGCTCATTCAGAATCTCATACGTATCGACCATGCCCTTCACCGAACGGATTTTCTCCGTCAGATACGCTGTCCATTTGGAATAATCCTTCGGCAGGAAGAACGTTTCTTTTCCGCGCAGAACGTTGTTCAGGCAGTACAGCGAATAGATTCCCGCCTTGTGAAAGAGCGGAACGCTCTCAAACCCGGCTCCGTCGAAATCCCAGATTCGGGCGGAACCGAGACGGAACTGTTTCATCAGCTCAATGCTGACGTTGATGTTGTGGTCCCGCGCACTGGAAACGTTGATTCCGAAACGGCGGACCATCGGGCGCGGACGCTCGATCACGCCGAACGGGAGCACATGCTCGTCAATGCGGTCGCCCGTCTTCGCGGTCACATAAAGCGTCATCCAGCCGCGCGCAGTTTCCGGAATCTTCACCAGAATGCTCTCTTTCGCGGGCAGGTTCAGCGTCTTTTCCGGAGCGGAGGCAATCACCTTTCCGAAGACGTCCTTCACACACCAGCCGAGCGACGTTTTTTCCGCTTTCCCGGCGGATTCGAAATTCAAATTCGCAACAACCGGTTCATCTGTGTAATACGTCGTGGAGTTCTTGTTCAGGATTCCGGAAATCCACACCGCGGAGTCGTCACGGAATTCCGTATTCAGACTCTGACGGCAGGAAAGGTCATCAATCCAAACGGTGGAATTTTCGGGGACGTCGAAGCGCGGGAACACAAGACCGTACTGATCGCCGTAGCCGCTGCCGGGGCTGCCGACGATCCGCACGCCGTCAACCGGCTTGCCGTAAGCGGGAATGTTCAGCGTAAATTTCTTCCATTCCGTCCCGACCGTAATCGGTTTTGAATAGATCACGCCGTTGCAGGGAAACAGCGCCATATACAGCGAAGTCGGTTTGTCGGCTTTCAGCCATGCGGAAAACGAAACCGGCTGATTGCGTTTCACCGGAACCGGGAACAGGTAGAGCTGGTTGATGCTGTTCGCCGGAGCCGTCACCTTGAACGAACGCTTTCCGGAATGCGCAGTCGTGGAATCCGATTCGACTTTCAGCGTGCCGGAAAAACCGACGCCGCGATAGTCGTAATGCTTCCCGTCCTTGTGCGAACCGAGGAATTTGATATCGGAATATGCAATTCCGTAAAGCCCGCGCTCCGCACCGCCGTTCGCAATGCGTTCCGTGACGCCGTCGATCTTCTCCTCCGCAACAACCGGAGTGAACTCGCACGCGCCGATCGTGTAGACCCCCGGCTTGCGGAACGTCAGACGCAGGCCGACATTTTTCAGCGTTGCCGGCAGATTCTGTTCAAACACAAATTTCTGAGACTCCTCCGACGCCAGGCAGATCTTGGAGCGCCAGTAGTGCTCATCCTTGCCTTTCGGAACATCGCGTCCCTCGAAATACATTTCGAACTGCGCATTCGGAACAGCGCTCACTTCCGCAGTCAGACGCGCCCGCTTGTCCGGAATCATGCCGGAAACGGGAAGGCGCACTGTGATTTCCTCTTTGGGATCCGTTCCGAAAAACTTGCGCGTGTCAATCACCAGTTTCCCGTCTTTGACCTCAATTTTGACAAGGTCTCTTTTTTTCGCCGGAATCACGGAACACCCGCCGGCATATTTGCCCGCCGGAGTTTTCAGAGCTCCGTAGTCCGGAGAAAGCGTGTAGCCGTTCCAGTCGGAAACAAATCCGAACACGGAAACCGAAAACAACGCCACCAGTAAAGATAAAGAAAATTTCATCGTCTGCATTCCTTGTTACTTTGCGGGAACCTCAGGAAGAAAATCACACGCTCCAACCGTATACACCGCGGGCGCGCGGAAGGTCAGACGCAGCCGGACGTCTTTC
>URNE01000041.1 GCA_900549045.1 uncultured bacterium
GGTCTCACATATCCGAATCAGAAAATCAGCATCCGCGTTTCCCCGGATGTGAAGACTCCGGATGGCGAGCCGTGCGGAGAATTCACTGTGAAAGAGACGGGTGACGCCAAGGTTCCGTGGAGCACGCAGATTTGCTTTACTTCAAAGCGGAAAATTACAGCCGGGACGAAATACCGTTATTCGTTTCAGATTCGCGCCGACCGCGACGCCAATCTAAGCGGCAACTGCATTCAAGGCGCCGCTCCGTGGAAAACGATAGGGAATTCCACCCGGAAATGGATGTTGAATACCGACTGGCAGACTGTTTCCGTTGAATTCACGGCGAATTCCGATTACGCGGGAATGGTCCGCACGCCCATGCTGATGGCGGGTGCGCTTCCGCAGGGAACAAAGTTCTGGCTGGGACCGGTGAAGTTTGAAAAACTCACGAATTTTCTTCCGCTCGCGCTGAATCCGGAATGGAAAATTTCCTGGACCTCTGACGGGGCGGAAGCGAAAACGGTGAAGATGGAAAACAACACGATTGACTTCACGAAATTTCGCGACAAGTTCGCCGAGAAGACTCCGGTGTATCTGTTCAATGAATTTGAAGCTCCGGCGGACGGCATGATGCAGGTCGGCTGTGCTGCGGACTACTGGTTCGAATTTTCGGTGAACGGCGAAAAAATTTATGATACGCTGGAGACCGGAAACAAGGTAAACACCTATCAGCCGACGGATCATGTGTTCAACTTCCCGGTGAAGAAAGGGCAAAACCGGGTCGTCGTGAAAGTCCTCAGCGGTTCCGCCGGCTGGAAGTTCGTCTGCGGCAAGGTCCCGTTCCGCGAAAAGACGAACCGGATTATCCGCATTCAGCGCGGCAAAGAGTGGCGTCCGGTGAAGATGGACAAGGTTTCCTGGGACAAACGTTCTCTGCGGGCGTTGCGCATTGATCAGTTCAAGCGTATCCCGGGTTCGGCGCTGGATCTTTCGCAGTATGTGAAGAAGTATGACGTCGACAAATGCGGGCGTCTCAAGGCGGACGGCAAGGGACGGCTCTATTTTGAAAATGCTCCGGGCGAACCGGTGCGCCTGCGCGGGTTCAACTTCGTACCGGGCGACTGGACCCTCGGCTTTGTCACCGCAAGCAAAGCGGAACTGGAGGATTACGCGGAGCAGATCGCTCTTTCCGGGATGAATATTCTGCGTTTTCACTTCCTGGACGGGATGCTTGTCGGCAACGGCGGGCTTCCGAAGCAGGGGAAGGACAGAAAGTACGTTACGGAAGTCCCGATGGCGCAGAGCGTCGCCGAGCTTCCGATCAACAAAGGCGCAGCGGACCGCTACTGGTATTTTCTGAAGTGTCTGCGCGACCGCGGTGTCTATGTGATGCTGGATGTCTTCACCTCGACCGGTCTGTTTACGGAAGCGGTGATGAATACGAACGGAGCGGAAAGCTACGGACGTTTCCGCATGTTCTTCGACCCGCGGTACCGCAATCACTGGAAAGCCGGGTTCGATTATCTGCTGAAAACGCCGAACCCGTATACGGGAAAGGCGCTGGTCGACGATCCGCAGCTGATCGGCATCACCTGCTACAACGAGCAGGAGCATCTTTTCAACTTCAACGGGCGTCAGATTACGTTCTTTACGCCGGACTGGCGGAAGCACCGCAATCCGCAGAATCCCGCGTCGGTTCCGGAGTTCAACGGAGAGCTTCTCAAGTCCGCGACTCCGGACGGCGAGGCGGCGCGGAAGTATCTGCGCGGAAAAATCCGCGAGATGAACGCGTTCTACCTGAACGCGGTGAAGGAGTCCGGATTCAAGGGATTTGTTACGAACTGGGATATGTACATGCGCAATCTGGAAGGCGACGCCCGCGCGGATTTCAATGCTGTCGCCATGCACACCTATCATGCGCATCCGGGCATGACACAGCTCTATCCGCCGACCTATAAACAGCGTCTGACGTTCGGCGGCTGGCTGCGCAACACCATGACCACGGTGGGACAGGATTCCTCGATCGTCCAGAACAACTACATCGGGCGCGCGGCGGCGGCGCGCGTGTTAGGAAAGCCGTTCTTCATGACGGAGTATTCGCACAACGGGTTCAACCGTTATTCGCACGAGGCCGCGCCGATGTGGGCGGCATACGCAAGTCTGCAGGACTGGCAGATTCTGGCACCGCACGCGAACCTTGTGCGGATGCTCCATGTGCCGTTCCAGCCGTGGGATTTCGACGGCGGCGAGAATCTGGCGGCGGTGATGAATTCGCTCTTCTGCGCATTCGGCTGGCAGCGCGGGGACATTCAGAGCGCGAAACATGCCGTATCGTTCCATGTTCCGGAAAAGGTTTTAATCCATCGAGTACACGGGGGCGATCGGGAGCGGCTACAATCTGCTGAGCATGCTGACGCGTATCGGTTCGGATTACCGGAACGCTGAGAATCCGGTTGCGGATCTCAATGTCGAACCGCAGGCGTTTGTCGGAGCGAAAGGCATGGGAATGTATGTGGAACTGAGCGAGGAATCGGATCAGAATATGCGGATTCTGAGCGAACAGGTTGCGAATCTCCGTAAAAAAGGAATTCTCGCGGCGGGAAACCGCACGGATGTGAAGGCGGGTATTCTTGAGAGTGAAACGGGGGAAATCCGCATGAACATCAGAAAGAACACTCTGACGGTGGACGCTCCGAAGTTTCAGTCCGCCGTTCTGAAGAAGAGCGAGCCTGTGAAACTCTCCGCTCTCTCGGTGATGTCGGTCAGCACGCCGTGCACGATTGCGGCGATTTCTCTTGAAAACGAAAAGAGCCTTGCGGATTCCAGGCGGATCCTGGTGGTTGTCGGAACCATGTTTATGGCGGAAAACGCGGTTTTTTCGACGGAGAAATTCGATGCGGAGCTGGATGTGAGCGACATTCAGCAGGTGATGCGCGCCGGACAGTTCCGTTTCTCGCTGAAGAACGGAAGCAAAGGTCTTCCGTCCGTTTACGCGCTGAACATGAGCGGTTCCCGGGAATGCAGAATTCCGGTGACGCTCAAAGACGGTCGATTGCAGTTTGCGCTTGATACGGGCAAGCTCGAATACGGGACGCCGTATTTTGAAGTCGTGTATCCGTGATATGCGTCGTCGCCGGTGTTCATGAAAAAATCCCGCAGATTCCATGAAGGAAAACTGCGGGAAAACAGTTATTTCCGTTTCTTTTTGAATTCGCCGTCGATTCCGGTGCGGTGACGGACGATTGCGCCGTTGACCATGTAGATGACGTCTTCATCAATGTTGGTGGCGTAGTCGCCGATGCGTTCCAGGTGACGCGAGACATTCAGGAGATTGAGGTAGCGTTCGACGTTTTCGGGGTGCTGATGCATAAGTCCGAGGAGCTTGGCGTGGTTCTCCCGGTTCATCTCGTCGATGACGTCGTCGTAGGCGAGTCCGGCGGCGGCAAGATCGGCGTCGAGCCGGATGAGGGCGTCGAGGCTCTTGCCGAGCGCGTTTTTCGTGCACTCGCAGAGGGGACGCAGGTTGACGGGCATCTCCGCCGTAGGGATGGAGTAGAAGGAGAGCGCGCGTTTTGCGATGTTCACGGCGAGGTCGCCGATGCGCTCCAGGTCGTTGTTCATCTTGAGGCAGGCGATGACGTACCGTAGGTCTCCGGCGACGGGCTGGTGAAGGGCGAGAATCTTGAGGCACTCCTCTTCCACGTCGAGCTCGAAATGGTCGATTTCAATATCGTTGTCGATAACCGCTTCGGCTTTTTTGCGGTCGGAGGTCATGACGGCGTCGACGGCGTCGGCGACTGCGTTTTCGACCATTCCGCAAAGGGTGAGAATGCTCTTTTTGAGTTTGGAAATTTCATTGTTGAGAATGACGGACATGTTGAAAGTCTCCTTTCTGAATCCGGATCAGCCGAAGCGTCCGGTGATGTAATCTTCGGTTTTCTTTTCACGCGGTTTGGTGAACATCCGGCGGGTGTCGCCGTATTCCACGATGACGCCTTTGTAGAAGAATGCGGTGTAATCGGAAACGCGGGCGGCCTGCTGCATGTTGTGCGTGACGATGACGATGGTGAAGGTTTTTTTGAGTTCACCGATGAGGTCTTCGATCTTGGATGTTCCGATGGGGTCGATTGCGGAGGTCGGTTCATCCATGAGCAGGACGTCGGGCTGGATCGCGATGGCGCGTGCGATGCAGAGACGCTGCTGCTGTCCGCCGGAGAGCGCGGTTCCGGGCTTTTTGAGTTTGTCCTTGACTTCGTCCCAGATTGCGGCGCCGCGGAGGCTCTGTTCGACGCGGTCGGCGATTTCGGAGCGCTTGAGGTTGTAGTGAAGACGCATTCCGTAGGCGACGTTGTCGAAGACGGACATGGGGAAGGGGGTCGGTTTCTGGAAGATCATGCCGACTTTGCGGCGGAGTTCGAGGATATCGGTGCCCGGGGCGAGGATGTTTTCGCCGTCGATGCGGATTTCTCCTTCGGCGTGCTGTTCGCGGTAAAGTTCGTAGATGCGGTTGTAGATGCGCAGGTGCGTGGATTTCCCGCATCCGGAGGGGCCGATGACGGCGGTGACGCGGTTTTTGTAGATTTCGATGTTGTTGTCAAAGAGCGCCTGATGCGCTCCGTAGTAGAAGTTGAGGTTCCGGACGGAGATTTTGACCTCTTCGCCCTGAGGAACCGCGGGGGTGTCAGTCATGATTTTTTCTCCCTGAATATGGTTCTGCAAAGAATGTTGAGTGCGAGGACGGCGGCTGTGATGATGAGTGCGGCGCCCCATGCGCGGATGTGCATGGTCTCAAACGGCGAGTTTGTCGCGTATTCCGTCATGGTGACCGTGAGGTTGGCGGTCGGCTGGGTGAAGAAGCCGGTCGGCCAGGCGTCGCTGGTGAGCGCGGTGAAGAGCAGCGGCGCGGTTTCGCCGGCGACACGCGCCACGGCGAGCAGAACGCCCGTCATGAGTCCGCTTTTCGCCGAGCGGAAGACGACTGCGAGGGTGATGCGCCAGCGCGGAGCGCCGATCGCCAGCGCGGATTCGCGGAGCGCGTTCGGAACCATGCAGAGCATGTCTTCGGTTGTGCGCAGAATGACGGGGAACATGATGATCGCCAGAGCGACTGAACCGGCAAAGCCGGAGAACCGCCCTGTCGTCATGACAATCAGCGTGTAGATGAAGAGTCCGACGATGATGGAAGGCATGCCCATCATGACGTTTGCGGAGAAACGGACGGCGTTTCCGAATCTGGAGCTTCGTGCGAATTCGGAGAGGCAGACTCCGCCGAGCATGCCCGCGGGGACGGCGAGCAAGGTTGCGGCGAGCGTGATGAGCGCGGTTCCGAGGATCGCATTGAGCATGCCGCCGCCCGGAACGCCATAGGGTTTCGTCGGCTGGGTGAGGAATTCAACGGAGAGCGATTCCGCGCCGTTGCGGAGAATCGTCCAGAGAATCCAGATGAGGAACACCGCCGCGATTACGGTTCCGAACGCGGAGACGCCGATGACCGTGAAATTTTTTAGTTTGCGCAGGGAAAGTCCGCGCGGTTTCAGAGCAGTTTCGGTTGTCATAATCCGCCTCCCGCGTTTCTGCGGACTTTGTTGAGCCAGATCTGGGCGAAAATCTGAATGGAGAAAGTGATGCAGAGCAGGATCAGTCCGAGCGCGAAGAGCGAACTCTTGGCGAGTCCTTCCGCTTCCGCGAATTTGTTGGCGAGAACCGAGGCGATTGTCGCGCCCGATTCGTAGAGCGATGCGGAGATCGTTTCGCTGTTGCCGATGATGAAGAGCACCGCCATGGTTTCGCCGACTGCGCGGCCGAGTCCGAGGAAGACCGCGCCGAGCAGGCCCTGCATTCCGTAGCGCATGGTGACGTCTTTTGCGACCTCCCAGGTCGTCGCGCCGATTCCGTAAGCGGATTCCTTGACGACGGGGGGAACCATGCGGAAGACGTCGCGCATGATGGCGGACATGAACGGCAGCGACATGAGTGCGAGCACGATGCCGGCGGTCAGGAACCCGAATCCGGTCATAGGACCGTCAAACAGGGGAATGACTCCGAGATGCAGCGTATCGGTCAGGAACGGCTGCACACGGTTCTGCATGAACGGCACGAAGACGAAGAGTCCCCACATGCCGTAGATGACGCTGGGGATTGCCGCGAGCAGGTCGAGCGCGCATCCGAAGACGCGCGAGATTGCGGGCGGAGCGATCTCCACGAGAAACAGAGCTGTGAGAAACGCTGTCGGGACGGCGATCAGCAGAGCGATGACGGTTGTGATCAGCGTTCCGTAGATTGCGCATGCCGCGCCGAACTTCATTTCCGCCGAATCCCATTCGGTGGACCAGAAGAAGCGGAGTCCGAATTCCCGGAATGCCGGCACGGAGTGCCACGCCAGCTGAACAAAGAACGCGAGCGTCAGCAGAATCGCGAGTCCCGCCGACGCGATCGCCGCGATACGGAAAATCCGGTCGGGGAGGGAAGCCCTCCCCGCCGTTTCCGGGAGAAAGGGACCGTTTTTCGTTTTTACGGCCGTCTGGTTCATGCGTGCCTCACTTGACTGCTTTCCAGCTTTCCCGGACAAGCTTGACAACGTCTTCCGGCATCGGGACGTAGTGCATGTCGGAAGCCTGTCTGCGTCCGTCGCTGTAGCACCAGTTGAAGTAGCCGAAGAGCTTTTCCGCCGTGGCTTTGTTCAGGTCCTTCTTGAGGACGATGTAGGTGACTCCGGTGATCGGCCATGCGTTCGCGCCCTTCTGGTTGTTGAGTTCGACGCGGAAGTCTTTCGCGCCTTTCCAGTCGGCGTTCGCGGTCGCGGCGGCGAAGGTCGCGGAGTTGGGGCTGACATAGCTGCCGTCGGCGTTCTTCAGCTGAACCGTCGCAAGTCCGGCCTCTTTGGCATAGGCGTATTCAACGTAACCGATGGAACCGCGGGTCTTGGCGACGTTGTTTGCAATGCCCGGGTTGCCCTTTGCGCCGAGGGTTCCGCGGAACCACTTGACGTCTTTCGCGTTGCCCGGTCCCTTCGCCCACTTCTCGGAGACTTTGCAGAGGTAGTTGGTGAAGATCCAGGTGGTTCCGGAACCGTCGGAGCGGCGGACCACGGTGATGCGCTGGTTCGGAAGCTTGAGGCCGGGGTTCTGGCTTGCAATCGCGGGATCGTTCCACTTTCTGATGTCGCCGAGGAAGATCGCCGCAAGCGTGGCTCCGTCGAGTTTCAGTTCATCGCTTTTGATTCCGGGGATGTTGACGACCGGCACAATTCCGCCCACGAGCATGGGGAACTGGAGCAGATTGTGCTGCCTGAGGTCTTTCTCCTTGACCGGGTCATCCGAGCCCGCGAAATCGATGGTTCCGGACTTGAGTTGTGAGACGCCCGCTCCGGAGCCGATGGACTGATAGTTGAACTGGTCTTTGGCTTCGTTGACTTTGTTGTAGGAGTAGGTCCATGCCGCATAGACCGGAGCGGGGAAGCTGGCGCCGGCGCCATTGATGGTTTCTGCGTTTGCGGCGGCGCATCCGAGCAGGACGGCTGCGAGGAGAGCGGTTCTTTTCAAGAGACGTTTCATAAAATCCTCCTTTTCAGGGTTGTTACCGATAAGATAACCCCTGATTGTTAGAGGATTGTTAGCACCGGATTAATTCTTGAAAAACTTGCGGGCACCGGAACCATGTGGATTCCGGAGCCCGCTTGAAATCTGTCCGTTCCCGTTATTTGAGTCTGAATTCAACTTCATCCAGATACGCTTCCGCCGCGTCCGGAGAGTTCTTGAGTCCGAGTCTCAGACGGCAGGTTCCCGCCTTGAGCCCGGTATACGCGTCGGTATCGGCCGGAACGGCGTATTCGAAGGTGAATTCCTTCCATTCCGGTCCGATCTGGAAGTTGAACGTCTTGTAGAGATGTCGGTTCTGATTCGGCTGCGCGAAATCAAGCGTCGCGCTTCCCGGAACGTTTCCGCCGGCGGATTTCATCCAGAATTTGAGTTCAATCGTTTTGCCGGGGATGATCGGAAGCGGATTCCTTGTCTGAACGGCAATCCAGGTGTTTGCATCCTTGACGATCTTCAGGCTCTTTTCCCCGCTGAAGAAATCGGGAGAGGGGACGACGGACAGACCGTTCATCCGCCACGTTTTGTAATTGATGAATTGGTTTCCCTTCTCGAAATCTCCGTCTGCGAGCAGGTTCGTGTCGAGTTCAACGGCGGAGACCGTTGCGGCTGCGGCGATCGCCGCGAGTGTGAAAAGATGTTTCATGCTTTCATTCCTTATTTTACAATGCTGAAGTTGCAGCGGTTGCGGTAAAGTTCTTTGCCTTTCCCGAGAGTCGTTTCGCGGATTTTTCCGTTCCCCGCATCGTCGATTTTCACGTCGAATCCGAGCATCTTTCCGGTCGCCGCACGGATTTCGAGTTTGAAGGAATAGCCGTCCGCGCTCTGCTTCACATCAAGTTTGCAGTCGTCGGGTTTGACTGCGCCCATGACGTGAAGTTTTTCCGTTCCGCGCGGAGTGACGAACAGCCGGAAGGTCTGCGGCGTGTATGCCTGTGCGTGAGCCGCCGGAAGATATTCCGGCGCGAGGTCGAAGAACAGTTCCGTGCAGTCGGTCTCCCACGGGGAACGCCTGCCGGTTGCGCCTGCGTCGGTCGTGTCCTTCACCGACATCTCAAGTTTGATTTTTCCGTTTTCGAATTCGATCCTTCCCTCTGCGTTCTGCATTTTGAAATTGCGCGGGACGATTTCATTCACCGTGAGCTGCAGCGGCATGCGGAAGAGATTTTTGTTGACATGCAGCATCAGCGTGAGCGGTTTCCCGTTCGGCGCAATGTCCTTGACCGGGATTTCAAACGTCTGCTTCGCTTTCGGCGCGAGCGTGAAGTTCAGCGGTTTGAGCGCGGAGAGTCCCCCGCCCGTAACGCCTGCAGTCCCGCTCCGCACAACGTCGGAATCGTTGTGGAGCATGACGAAGAGCGAATTGCCGATTCTGCGCGCGATTTCTCCCGCTGAAACCGGCTGATCCAGACGGATCGGCAGTTTTTCCAGCTTCGCGAGGAATTCCGAATCGGAAAGCTTGCCGGGCCGCAGATAGAACGGCGCTTCACCGAGTTCCTTCTCGTCCGCCGTCTCCGGATTCGCGAAGAGGTCCGTCACCTCGAATGCGGAGAGATCGGCGCACACGCCTTTTTTCTTCTGATACTGCCAGACTGCGGCTATGAGGTTTCCCCCTTTGCGGTAGACGTAGCAGATGACGCCGTTGTCATGGCGGATTTTCTTCACCGGTTCCGCCGCCTCGAACAGACGCGCCAGAGCATTGTATGCAACCATGTTTTCGGACGGCACGAGTTCATGGTAGTTGGAAATTCCGTGGTTGTTCGGCGTCAGAAGGCGTTTCCAGAGCTGATTCTCATGGACGGAGATTGACTGCACCACGCCCTCGCCGAGATCGATGAGAAAACGCATCGCGATATGATGCGGACGGATCAGCCCCTCTTCATAGGAGTCGTGTTTTACCTGCTGGTCGATCAGATAGTAAAGTTCCGTGTTCCAGAGCGGAAAATCCGGCTTGCCGTAGCGTTTCATGTCGGCGCGCAGGCTGGCGATATACTTGTCCGCCGGGTACAGCGCTCCGAGCTGGCGCCCCCCATAGGGATGAAAACCGACCGCATCCACGTAGTTGAGACCGCCCAGTTTGACGCACTGATCCATCCACGGTGTTGCGGATGCGCTGAAATCGCTGCTCAGGCAGAATCCGGAGATTTTCGCCGCCGGGTCGGCTTCGCGGATTGCCGAGTTCGCCTCCTTCAGATAGGCGACGTATGTTTCCGGCGCGAGATAAAGATTCGGCTCGTTCGTGACTTCATACACCGGAACGCGTCCTTTGATGTGCTTCACGGTCTGATAGATGTAATTGCGGTAGAGATCTCGCGGCGGGAGCAGGACTTTTCCGCGCACGCCTGCCATGCAGTTCGGCGGATTGTCTTTGACGCGCTCGCTGAGCGGAACCACCCATTTCGGCCAGCGCTGTTCGCGGTCGGGACGGTTCTCGATGAATCCGCATCCGATCACCGGAAAGAGCGTGATGTTGTTGGCTCCGTAGATTGCAAGCTGGCGGTCGAGGTGCGAGAAATCGAACACGCCGCGTTTTTCTTCAACCGCGTTCCAGTTGACGCCGCGCTGTCCTCCGTCGTGGTCGCGCAGAATGCGGCAGCCCGCGGCCGCATAGAATTCGAATCTCTTTTCGAGCGGCGCGTTGTAGACCCGGTAGGAGAGCTTGCGCGAGTTCGGCGGCATCCGGTATTCGAGTCCGCCGTTGAACGCCACAACGAAATCCTTTGTGATGTCAATCGGCTTCGCTTCGTACTTCCCGAAAACGGAGAAAAAGCTGTCATGCGTCCGCAGACTGTTTCCTTTTACCGAAACGCGGAAGCCGCCGGACCGCTCGAGTTTCCGCGGTTTCAGCGGAATGTTTTTTGTTTCGCCAGGAGCGAGCCGGAGATTGATCTGTTCGGAGAACAGCGGCTTCCCGGAATAATCGTCCGTCACATTCACGGTCGCGCTTTCCGCGAGCGCAGTCGCGCCGGGGTTGGTGAGCTACAGGGCGATTTTTGCGGTTTCTCCGTTCAAATAGAGATGCTTGTCCGGAGCGGCGATGGCGTCGATGGAAAACGTTTCTTTTTTTCCGGTCTCTTCGAGTTTCAAGTCGTCGATATAAAAATCTCCGGGCTTGGCGTCCTCGCGGTTGACGGGAAAGATCTGA